>SMXG01000091.1 GCA_004356775.1 Betaproteobacteria bacterium
TGATGGGCAAATTTCTTCCAGCCGTCCGGGCATTCTTTAATATAAGAATAATAGCTTCTGGCTTGTTACAATAGTGCCAATAGTTCTGATTTGATCGAGCAACGTCCTTTTGTTGAATATTTGATTGTTGACAGATTTGTGTCTTCTTTTTTTGGTTTTGTAATTGCATTTTCTTGTTTTGCAACTCCATTTGGCGTATCGCAGCAGCTTTGCTACGAGCCTAAAACAAGTCGGCATTGACTGTATCTATCCGGAATTTTTGGGGTCACTCCAATCAGGTATTTGTAGTTGTACTATTGCTGTTGTTGATAAAACAAACAGAATTACAATAATTACGGTTTTCATTTCATGTTCTTCTGTCCGCAAGTTATTTTCAATTAAAGCATTAATATTATCACTTTCAATTTAACCCGGTAATCATATGGTACCGAATTAAAATGGGGATATTAGTGGGGATATGAAATCAACAATTACGGTGGTATGTCAATAAATACACCATTGATAGGCTAGTATTCTTTATGAAACTATATTGGACACTCAAGTACAAAACATTTAATAATGCTCCACTCTATCGAGTAATGCAGCAATCTTAGCTCCACAGTAGATTCAACCCAGAGTCTAAACATGGCCCGGTTGACAATAACAACTAAAGCTAACACTTCTACCGACAATTGCCCCACGAACTCTAACATGTGTTATAGCTACCTTGACAAATTAGTGAGATTCAGCAATGCTTTCTATTGCAAACAATATTAACCATAGCACAGATATGCAAGAAAAAAGTACGTAGCCTAGTTAGCACTGAATGCACAAGATGACCAAATATCTTAGAAGCTACATTATGTTTGTGATGTTCGCCAGCATACTGACTAACGCATTTGGCTGGGCGTTTAGTGGCGAAGTGTTTGCGCATGAGCTTGATCATGAGCACGCTATTCTCTCACTCGATCCAACGGCACACCTAAAAGCCCATCAGCATGATGCTAGCAAAGATAGCAGCCAATTAGACTCTGCTATTCACCTGTGCCTTCATGCTTCCGGGCAATACCAACCCTTTTATTTTACCGCTCTGATACTTGTTCCTGCGTCCACCAGCTCAGATGTTTTGGCTGTGTTTATTTCTGATTTCATTCCCGAATCTATTTCGGATCCACCCTTTCGCCCCCCACGAAACACCTTCATAAGCTAGATCTGCAAGCTACGCTGGATATCATCTCAGACGTATCCTTTAGGGCGAACTAAAATTACCTAAAACAACGTCAAGCATCATCCGCTGAGCATACTTGCTGCATTTTATCTGTGTTAGATCAGGTACACACGTCATACTAATTGTGACAATTACTCCGATCGCTAACACATAAAGTTTGTGGAGGTTTTTATGAACTTGAATTTATTGTTGTCGATCCCGAGACGCTGGATACCAAACGGATTTCTTATTCTGATACTCAGTTGCACGTCTCAAGCAATTGCTGAGGGAAATGCTCTTAACACACCTCTTGAAGAGAATCTGGAGCACTCTAGCTCCTCACAGCTGGATGAGAAAAACGATCTCACCTTGCGTGACGTCGTACATCTTATGTTGCAGAACAACCCAGAATTAGCCTCCTTTGCAAAAGAAGTACGTGCATTGGAAGGTATAAAAATCCAGGCCGGGAAATTTCGAAACCCAGAACTAGCTATCGAATCGGAGGACATCAACGCCAACGCGCGCCCTGACAGCCGTGCTGCACAATTTACTACGATTCGGTTCAGCCAATTAATTGAGCTTGGAGGAAAACGTTCTGCCCGGATAAATGCCGCATCAATAGGCCAGGAACTGGCAGATAGAAATTATGAATCCAAGCGCTTAGAGCTCATTGCTCGTGTAGCAAACATGTTTATTAAAGTGCTGGCAGGACAAGAACGACTACAGCTTGCAAAGGAAAGTATACAGCTGGCGCAGAAAGTTGTGAGCTCAGCTTCTAAGCGCGTTGAAGCTGGCAAAGCGCCCCCCATCGAAGAAACTAAGGCTAAGCTGGCGTTTTCCACAGCCGGCATTGAACTTGAACAAACAAAGCGAGATCTAGTGGCAGCACGAAATCAACTGTCGCTACTTTGGGGAAATCCCTCCCCTCAATTCAGAAAAGTACTAGGAGACCTTGAATCACGTGTTGTGATACCAAATTTTGGAATGCTAGAACAACGGATTCATGAGAACCCCATAGTTCTCTACAGCATAAAAAATGTAGAACAATATGAAGCATTATTAGAAATTGAGAAATTGCGCCGTATTCCAGATATCACGATTGGTGCCGGTGTCAGACGCTACACACAAGCTGATGAGACAACAGCCATAGTAAATGTATCCATACCGATCCCATTGTTCGATCTGAACCAAGGCAATCTACAAGCTGCAAATCAGCGTGTGGGCAAAGCAATTGATGAGCAGTCGGCAACTGATTTACAGCTCAGATCCGAACTTACAAGAGCCTATGAGGCTTTATTAGCAGCACAGAACGAGATCAAAGTACTGCATGATGAAGTGTTACCTGGGGCCAGAAGTTCTTTCGACATAGCTAGTAAAGGCTATGAATTAGGCAGATTTAGTTTCCTAGAAATGCTTGATGCACAGCGCACCCTGTTCCAGAACCAAGTTCTGTATATCCGTGCGCTTGCTAACTACCATCGTTTGATTAATGAAATCGAACGCTTGATTGCCTCACCAATTGATGGCGTTGCGAACCAACTGATAAGTATTCGTAGCAATAAAGATCATGAGGAGTAGATCATGAGTAAAACTCAACTAAAACCAATAATTATTGTAATTGCAATCGGGGCTACCTTGGGGGGATTAATTCTTACTTGGAACAAAAATAACTCTACCACCATAGTTGATGCCCCAGTTGAAAACACGACCAAAGCGGCAACAACCAAGAGTGTATCAGGAGGAAAAGAGGACAAGACGCAATCTGAACCCAGTAAAGGAGCCAGAGGCGGAAAACTATTTACAACAAACGGTTTCAGCGTAGAAGTAACGATCTATGAAGAAGGGATTCCACCACAGTTTCGCCTCTACCTCTACGAAAATGGCAGACCGCTTCCGCCTACCGAAGCCAAAGTTAGCATCACCCTGACACGGCTTGGTGCACCCGCACAGCTATTCAGATTCACCCCTGAGAAAAATTATCTAATTGGTGATCAGGTGGTAGAAGAACCTCACTCATTCGAAATGGTAATTACCGCTGAACGAAATGGTAAAACAATTTATTGGAACTATGACCAAATTGAGGGGCGAGTAGCAATGTCGGATGCTACCTTGAAAAATAATGGTATCAAAATAATTACTGCCAGCCCAGCAACGATCAAGCCAACACTTACGATGCCGGGCGAAATCATATTTAACCATCACACCATGGTACAAGTGGTGCCACGTATGCCTGGTATGGTTACTTCTGTTAACCGTCACGTTGGCCAGCAGGTGAAGAAAGGCGAGGTATTAGCAGTGATTGAAAGCCTCATGTTGGCTGAATTACGTAGCCAGTATCTGATTGCTCAAAAACGCTTGACACTTGCGCGAACCACTTTTGAACGAGAGAAGCAACTATGGAAAGAAAGAATTACCGCTAAGCAAGATTATCTTGCTGCTGAGGAAATGTGGGGTGAAGCTGAAACCACATTGAATCTCGCCTTAGTAAAATTGCGCTCACTCGGGGCACAACCTGAGTCAAGTCACTCAGGACAGAATCTGGCCCGCTTTGAAATTCTCGCTCCAATTTCTGGACTCATCATCTCTAAATCTACCGTACTAGGTGAGACACTCAAAGAGGACAAGAAAATCTTCACCATAGCCGATGTATCATCAGTTTGGACAGAAATTGTCGCTTATCCAAAAGATTTGAGTGTGATTAAAGTCGGCCAAAATGCAGTGGTCAAAGCAATCTCATTTAATGTTGTAGGCAAGGGAAAAATAACCTATATCAGCACGTTAATTGGCAAGCAAACCCGTACCGCCACAGTACGTGTTGAGCTTGATAATAAAGATAACAGATGGCGCCCAGGTATGTTTATAAGCGTAGAACTGGTAATAGATGAAATTCAGGTACCAGTTGCGATAACAATGGATGCTATCCAGACAATACGTGGCAGGTCAGTGGTGTTTGGCCGCTATGGAGAATACTTCGAAATACGTCCACTAAAACTGGGACGTAGCGATGGGAGAATGGTGGAAGTACTCAAGGGGCTCTCAGCCGGGGAGCAATACGCGACAGGTAACAGCTTTGCTATCAAGGCTGAGCTAGGCAAGGACAGTGCAACTCATGACCATTAGGCAGAGTGGCCGCTCTAATGCCTACAGGAAAATCCTAAGTAACTAACTAAAGAAAATCATGATTGAACATATTTTACGCGTATCTATTTACAAAGGCTGGCTTGTCCTGACAGGGGTAATCGTGATGGCCATGTTTGGAGTTTATAGCTACCAGAGGCTCCCTATTGATGCCGTTCCAGATATTACCAACGTACAGGTGCAGATCAATACTCAGGCGGTCGGCTATTCACCGATGGAAGCTGAGCAACGCGTAACTTTCCCGATCGAGCGGCTCATGGCCGGCCTTCCCAATCTCGAATATACACGCTCCATTTCACGCTATGGACTATCGCAGGTCACAGTGATCTTCAAGGATGGTACTGACATCTACTTTGCACGGCAATTAGTAAACCAACGGATTCAAGAAGCCAAAGGCATGCTGCCTACCGGGATCATGCCTACGATGGGGCCGATCTCCACCGGTCTTGGTGAAATTCTTATGTACACAGTGAGAGCTGAAGAAAATGCTAAGAAACCAGATGGAACATCGTATACCCTAATCGACTTGCGAGAAATTCAAGATTGGATCATCAAACCACAGTTACGCACAGTCAAAGGCATAACAGAGGTCAACTCAATCGGCGGTTTCGTTAAACAGTTTCATGTGACACCCTATCCAGAAAAACTCATTTCTTTCGGATTAACGCTGCAGGATGTCGTCGTAGCGCTACAGCGCAACAATCTCAACGTAGGTGCAGGCTATATTGAGAAAAGTGGAGAGCAATTACTTGTCCGTGTACCCGGACAAGTCACAAACCTGAAAGAAATTGGGGAAATTATTCTGGGTAGCTACCAAGGTGTACCGATACATATTAAAAATGTAGCCGACGTTCTGATCGGCAAGGAACTACGCAACGGTGCTGCCACCCAAAATGGGGAGGAAGTGGTACTAGGTACCGTGCATATGCTGATCGGAGAAAACAGCCGCACCGTCTCCGAAGCAGCTGCCAAGAAACTAGTGGAGATTAATCGTAGCCTACCTGCAAACGTGGCTGCAACCACTGTCTATAATCGTACTACTCTGGTGGACAAAACTATTCGAACTGTCGCCACCAATCTGGTTGAAGGTGCTGCGCTGGTAATCGTGGTACTACTCTTGTTTCTAGGAAATCTACGTGCAGCGCTCATTGCTGCATTGGTCATCCCACTTTCGATGTTATTTACCTTTAGTGGCATGGTTGCTAACCATGTTAGTGCAAATCTGATGAGCTTGGGTGCGCTTGATTTCGGCATCATCGTGGATGGTGCTATCGTCATTATTGAAAATAGCATCCGGCGTCTCGCTCACGAGCAAGCGCAGCTAGGACGAAAGCTAACTCGCGAGGAGCGTTTTGCGGTAGTCTTTGATGCAACGAAGGAAGCGCGCCACATCTTGGTCTACGGCGAACTCATTATCATGGTGGTTTATTTGCCTATCCTTGCAATGACCGGTGTAGAAGGGAAGATGTTTCACCCTATGGCCATCACAGTCGTGACCGCATTACTAGGAGCAATGATTCTCTCCGTGACGTTCGTTCCTGCAGCAATTGCGCTTTTTCTCTCTGGTAATGTAGCAGAAAAAGAAAGCACCGCTGTAACATGGGCAAAGAAAGCCTATGTACCAGCACTAAATGCTGCAATGCGCAATAAGGAACTTACTATAACAATTGCTGTAGTTATTGTGGCGCTATCTGGTCTGTTAGTAACCCGTATGGGTAGCGAGTTTGTCCCTAGTCTGAATGAAGGAGATATCGCACTCCACGCGATACGCATTCCCGGAACGAGTCTGACCACTGCTATCGAAATGCAAAGTGAGCTGGAGAAAACAATCAGGACATTTCCTGAAGTAGACAGGGTTTTTGGAAAGATCGGAACTGCAGAAATTGCGACTGACCCGATGCCACCAAATGTTGCCGATATCTTTATCATTCTCAAACCCGAATCAGAATGGAACGGTTTACACCACAGTAAGGTGGAACTAATAACTGCAATGGAACAGGCGGTACAGAAAGTACCGGGTAACAAGTACGAATTTACTCAGCCAATACAAATGCGATTTAACGAACTGCTGTCAGGTGTTCGAGCAGATGTTGCAGTAAAAGTATTTGGCGATAACATGGATACCCTATTTTCCTTAGGAGAGAAAATTGAAAAGCTACTTAAAACTGTCCCCGGTGCAGCAGATGTAAGAACCGAACAAATCACCGGGTTAACAGTGCTTTCCATTCAGATAGATCGTGCAAAAATGTCGCGCTATGGTCTGAACATATCCGATGTGCAAGACGTTGTCACCATTTCTGTTGGGGGAATAACTGCCGGCACTATTTATGATGGAGACCGCCGCTTCGATCTACAGGTACGCCTGCCTGAATCTCAACGTGGCAATATTGAAGCACTCAAGCGTTTGCCGATAAAACTTCCAGCCCAAAACATGACAGCAATGGTCCCAGGAATTGTAGCGAATGCTCAGAGCGCCTACGTCGCGTTAGGTGAGGTCGCTGACCTTGATCTAGTACCAGGACCCAATCAAGTAAGTCGAGAAAATGGCAAACGTAGGTTAGTGATCACTACAAATGTGCGTGGGCGCGACCTTGGCTCTTTCGTCAATGAAGCAAAAACGCTCATAGGGGAAAAATTACAGCTCCCCCCGGGATATTGGGTAACGTGGGGCGGACAATTCGAACAACTTATATCTGCTGCCCAACGTCTCCAAATCCTGATTCCACTTGCTCTCGGACTTATTTTTGCTCTACTTTACATAATGTTCAGAAACTTTCGGGACGGGCTACTTATATTTACAGGGGTTCCGTTCGCTCTCACAGGCGGATTACTTGCTCTGTGGTTACGAGACATTCCCCTATCCATCTCAGCCGCGGTCGGATTCATTGCCCTGTCAGGCGTAGCAGTGTTAAATGGTATAATGATGCTGTCGTTTATCCGAAACCTACGAAAAGAAGGCTACACCTTGGATGACGCCATTCAAACCGGAGCCATCACGAGACTGCGCCCGGTACTAATGACGGCGCTAGTGGCAGCTATTGGATTCATCCCTATGGCCTTGGCCACCAGCATTGGTGCAGAAGTTCAACGGCCACTAGCAACTGTTGTGATTGGGGGTATCCTATCCTCTACTGCATTGACCCTACTGGTATTACCAGTACTATATCGACTAATCCATGGACGAGATACAATACCAGGGTCTATGTAAATTATGACAATGCCTCTAGAGAACTGGGTGGGGATAATAGCAGGTGGAAGTTTGAACGCATCTGGTATTAAATTTCTCCGCATGGAGTCTAATTTATGAAATCCATTATTCTTGCTTTGCTCACTACATTGCTACTAACCTCGTGCGCTACTGTCGGAAAAATGAGCGTCCTGCGCGAAGATATGACTAAATCGGAAGTTGTAAGCATCATTGGCAACCCTGATGGTTTTCATCGCAATGGTGAGTATGAATTTCTCCTCTACACCGATCTTCTAATCAGTGGTTGGTCTGTGTTCAGTGGTTTATCTTGGGATCGCACAGATTACACCGTTATTCTGAAAAATGATCTCGTAATTGAATATGGTCCTGGAAAGATTATTCAGCGTAGCCAAAACGTGCGCCCATACATTCTTATTCAACCACAACACTCTAACTGACAAAAGCTACCGAGATCCCCTCCCTGTAAATTAATTGCGCAGTATGCAGTTCATAAAACAACTGAGTAGACGACCCAAGGTAATGGTTCAAAAATACCTTATCTTCTAAAGAAACTACAACTAAGATTTTAATGCTGTCTTTCCTGATTATATTTGTGCGAATAGTTATTGTAAGAGTGCGAGCCACTTTTGCCCAATTGAAAACTTTTCCTCTCTAGGATAGGTAGAGTTCTGTTGCAGAGAATATGCCTCTTCCATTTTTCTTCTACAATCTCTCATTTAACTCGCCATCTATAACACCTACGTCCCCAGTATCGATATTATGTATTATGGGGTGGCTTTTTTGAAAAATGGCCCAATGTATCCTTCATCTGCAGTGGTTCGGATTGAACACTATGTGCGATAAAGAAGGCGGCCGTTACACTAATAACAGTGATAACCAAAACTAGTAATATTTCTTGAACTCTATATTTCATCGCCTTCTCTCTTCTCAAATACAACTTAAGTTGACTCGATTCTAAAAAGGTGTAAAACGCAAATTAACAATTACCCAACACCTGTATGGATATATTTAACCTAAGGTGACCACTTAAAATTTTGTTTCTCATTTCATGCAATCACCTGATTGCTAACATAGGTTAATGGTTCTCCACACAATATTCTGTGAAGAAAGTCACATTATTAAGAAGATTAAATGACGCATTGCATGGAAATTACCTGGTACGTGATTTGCAACTGGACGCAATATTCCGTCATACTTGTAAGTCCGGCTAAAACACGCACACGCAATTTTTCTTTTGATAATCCGGCAGGAAAAAGCAAGCTTTCTCACTCATTTTCTCAACCCTAGGGCAGATCAAGATTTATATGATTTCCTTTAAATCTAGTATTATTCTCCAATCATCTTGTTTTTCAAAAGCATGTACTGCAAATTTCATAAGGTTGCGATAAGCGTTTCGATACAGTGCAAATCTCGTGGTCTTAGCCAGATTTACAATTGTATTGACTCATCATTATCCTGAACGTAAGTTCAGGTACAGGAACCCATAAAAATCATGTCTTTTTTCGAGGAGCTAATAGTGAATAATAAGAAATCTCCAACCACATCGAACCCAAATGTTTTAACTCCGGTTAGTCCTACTATTGAAAATTACATGCGCCTCTTAGTGAGCCGAACGGATCATCCAATTCTTACTGAAATGGAAGCGATGGCGAAGAATAATAATTTTCCTATTATTGGTCGTTTAGTTGGCATTTTTCTTGAGACATTGGCAAAAACCGCCAATGCTCAACGTGTATTCGAGTTTGGTAGCGGGTACGGTTATTCAGCTTACTGGTTTGCAAAAGCAGTAGGACCAGAAGGAAAAGTAATTTGTAGTGATGGCGACCCTCTCAATAAAGAAAAAGCTGAGAAGTATCTTAATTCGGCAGATTTATGGGATAGGGTTAGTTTTCATGTCGGACATGCACAAGAAATTTTTTCTCAGACTGAAGGACTATTTGATATCTGTTACAACGATGTCGACAAAGACCAATACCCTGAAGTGTGGCATCTTGCTAAAAATAGAATTAGCCCAGGCGGCCTCTACATTGCTGACAATGTACTTTGGCATGGACGAGTAGCGGTGGAAAATTACGTTGATATCGTCTCTGGCTGGACGGAAGCAATTATTGAACACAATCAGTTAATTTTTAATGATCCTGAGTTTGATGCTTTTATCAACCCAACTCGAGATGGTATTATTGTGGCGCGCAGAAAAACTACGTAGAAATTTGAGATTAAATCACAAAAATATGACTAAAAAGATAAATTATGATGTTGTTTGGGCGTTATAGGAATAATGTTACAAGACGACTCCATGTAGTTGCACTACTTTGTCCAACAGAAATTCCAATTAGATAGGCTCCACCTGTATTCTTTTTTTTGCAACATCCCTGCGCTGATCACTACTCACTCTCAACGCAGAATTCCGCTCGTTTTTAGTCAACTTACTGATCCCCTTGACGGTATCGTAAAAACGTTCCATATCCCCACCCTGCTGCACAAGCAATGTTCGGAATACGGAAACAAGTTGCGTATAGGTTGAAATTGTGGCAAGTAATGCATTGTTTAACTGTCGTGCAAACCATTGATCATAGCTGCCAAACTCAGCGTTAGCAGCTTTTATCTGGGAAAATTCTTCACGTAACTCAGAAAAAATATGTCGCTTCGACGCACGTTTTTCTGAGTCATTCACTCTAGAGGAAAATAATTCCTTCAAACGTTTTCGATAATTTGATATTAGCTTGGTAAAAACAGCTTTCCTATTCTGCTTCGCATCAAATGCACCTTGTTGTTCAACTGTACCATTATTTTCTAACCATCGGCTGATCCCTTCCTGTTCGACCATGGTAGCAAAAGATTCGTTAAAAACACTGTCATCTTGCACATAGACCACCTGATGAGCAAGCTCGTGAAATATTAGTCTAGCAAGTTCTATTTCAGAATATCCAATAAAGGTATTGAGTACAGGATCATCAAACCAACCTAAGGTAGAGTATGCGCGAATACCCCCTACATGTACGTCGTAACCCTCACTCTTTAGCTCTTTTGCAAAATTTTCCGCTTCTTCCTTAGAAAAAAAACCACGGTAGTCTACACAGCCTGCTACTACAAAGCACCATTTCTTGAGCTCGGTGGAAAACTCGGGTGTAACGTACACATTCCAAATCACATAGGGGCGCTTCAGATCAGCATAGCTTGTATAGCTTTTGTTATCAGGAAGCTTCAGATCATGAGTGGCGAATTCACGTAGTAGGACAACTTTGGATAGAGCACGCTTTAATGTCTTATCTGCACTTGGGTCGGCAACAATCATACTAATCGGCTGGGCTCGACGCAGAATTTCCATCTGACCATCTATAGCCTGAGCATAGTAGGAAAGATTGGTACAACCATCGAGCCAGAAGGTAAGACTTATAGCGGTAAAAAATGATAGTATGCGAGAAATTTTCAAAGCTATGACGATCCTGGGTTGTGGAAAAAGTACCCGTGTCGCAGAAACATGCATACCTGATGAGCAACGCTAGTAGAAAGAAGCATGCCGGAATGACTCACATTGAGAACTATCTGGTCACTTGTACCTGGCATCCGTGTTTCCTCAACTGCCACCACACCGTCATTGGGACTCGGTAAACCGCCGAATAGTCTACCACCACCTAAACTTTTGCAACCAGCGATTGATCCCACCTCGTACCGGTCAGCGCATTCCGGTACCTTCTGTCTCAAACACTGTAGCATGCCACGACCTATCAAATATCGCCCCAGCCCCATTCGGGCTAGCTTGCTTGCCACATAACTAGCATGACAAGGACTTCCTGCTAGTACAATGCGTCCGGCACGTGGCTCAGGGTATTCTGCTAGCATCTGCATTACCAAAAGACCGCCCAAACTATGGCCGATAAAGTGTATATGTGGTGCGACTATATCAGTCACAAAATTTGAAAGAAAGAGTGCATTCTGTGACAATGAATTACTCATAGAAGGGTAAGAGAAAACAATGGTATGGAAACCGTAGCGTTGCAGCCGCAATCCCAACAATGTCATAACCCAGCCGCGCATCCATAATCCATGCACGAGCACAACTGTTTCTTTAGTTGATTTTTCTACTGGCAATTAGGCTCCTTAGACTGAAGCTAAGTTTTGATTAGGGGTTACCATTGGCGAGAAATGTAAGGCATACTCGAATCTGGTTTAAGTGAAAGTCACACTCTTACCCACCTCACAGTGATCAGATGTTATCCGATATTATTCGGAAGTACAATTACGACCTTTCGCCTTAGCACGATAAAGAGCACTATCGGCAGACGAGATAAGCGCATCCAACGTCTGTCCTGGCTGCATCTGGGCAATGCCTATAGAAACAGTAACCGGTGGCAACTGCTTTCCTTCTTCAAAGGGAGTTGTTTCTTTAGCAATCGCCTTGCGCAATCGTTCTGCGATGAGTATAGAAGCTTTGATTGACGTTTCCGGTAAGCACAACGCAAATTCCTCGCCACCGTAGCGGGAGATAAGATCAGCAGGGCGCATTGTGTTAAGTAGCATCTTCGATACGGTGCACAGAATACGATCACCTGCAAGGTGGCCAAATCGGTCATTTACCTCTTTGAAGTGATCAATATCCAACATGAGTACAGTACATGGTTGATTGTCAAGCTCACAACGCTGCATTTGGCGCTTGAATGAGTCTGAAAACCAACGTCTATTATGCAAGCCTGTAAGTCCATCGGTGATTGCTGCACGCTCCGACTCAAGCTGAATCTTGGCACTGTTTATCAGCGCTTCGTTACCGTAACGCATACGGTAAGCAAGAATATAGAGTAAGTTACGGGCAACCCCGTGTGAGACATTGATGAGTGCCCACAGCGCTTCCTGGTGGATCATCAGCAACCGGCTATGCTCTTGTGTAATCACATATGCGGACACTGGTTTACCATCCAGAATGGACATCTCACCGACGCAATCACCTGCCTCAAATACGATATGAGGCGAAGAGCCTGGGTCACCTAAGTGCACACCCAGACGTCCCTTCAACAAGACGTAAATACAACTATTGAACTTGCTTGGGGATAGTACTTCTTTTCCAGGAGTGAATTCAATCACCTGACATATATTCAGAAGATACTCGATAGACTCTAAACTAATATCGCGAAACAACCTTGATTTTTCAATGACGACAAAATCGTGGGCATTTAATGCGAAATTTATGCTTGCGTTTTTGAAATTTATGCTGGTATTCAATATTGTATATCTCGCTAATAGACAAGGGCCCCAAATATCGTTATCGGAATGTTCCTCTGTAACTTTATAGTAGCTATAATAAATATAATGTTAAAAATAGATCATTCAGATAAGTGATTTAATCATGTATGTCTTTACCGTATGCAAACCCTTATAGGCTACTTTATCGCTCGTAATATGTACGACCAGCTGAAAGCCAACATTCGAGGAATATTTGTATCTAAATTTAAAACTACTTGATGCACATAGATAAACTATTATGTAGAACATTTAATGAGCTAATTGAATAGCGATCATAAAGGACATGAGAAAAATGCGGAAAGAAATGATTAATTTAATGGCCGTACTGGTAATTTCGATATTAATGGGATGTGCGCACGAACTTGCAAATAGGGTACCTAATATGAATCCAGGGTCTGTTATTGTCGATTCCTCCAACTGGGATGAAAAAGAAGCAAAAAAACTGGCCGAAGCACAATGTGCAAAATCGAAGCGTCACGCAAAGAGGACATTTAAATCTAATGTAAACACAAGCCATGACTACCACTTTAAATGTGTTAAATAATCGTCTCCAAGATAAGAATTGCTGCCAGATCATTTCGTAAGTATTAGATTACACCTCATTTTCTTAGTACTAATTTCCCATTTTCGGATAGTAATTACAAAAACACCTGTCACCCAACTAGAAAGATCTGGAACATTAATCCGCTATGTTCCAATGACCTGAAAAATAAATAAGCTTCTAACTCTTCTAAGTAATATCAATTCAGTACCATATGGAACCAAGAGGTTGTAGACGTCACTTCATTATGTGTCACACGGCGGACATTCGTATTGATGAGTCGCTCCAAATTGTATTGATTATCAGCGATATGTAGCGCACAAGTTGATATTTCTTAGGAGAGAACACCCTGCTCGTAAAGATAACACCGTACAGTATGCGTTGCACTGAATTCAGTTGCTTCTGGATAAGCCTCAGAGCACACAGGCATGGCGTTGGGACAACGGGGATGAAAATGGCAACCTGAAGGCGGATTGGCTGGCGAAGGCAAATCTCCATGCAAGTGAATGACCTCTCTCTTCGATTCGAGTTTAATTACTGGCACTGCTGACAGCAACGCCCGAGTATAAGGATGCCTAGGATTTCCCAATACCTCATCCACTCTTCCCTGTTCCACAATTCTCCCCAGATACATTACTGCTACTTCATCTGCAAAGTATTCTACAACCGAAATATTATGAGTAATAAACAAGTACGCGAGTCCCAGGCTATGCTGTAACTCCTTGAGCAAATTTAGGATCTGTGCCTGTACAGAAACGTCCAGCGCACTTGTAGGCTCATCACAAATTAGAAGCCTGGGATTAACCGCCAAAGTGCGGGCAATAGCAATCCTCTGGCGCTGGCCACCAGAGAATTCGTGTGGATAGCGCCATTTGGTTTCCGGTGGTAAACCAACACGCTGCAATAGCGCACCCACCTCTTCTCCTTTTGAAAAATTGGGTTGGCGTACTCCATTGCTTACTCCACCATCGTTTTTAGTGTTTAGCGCATTCATGCCTTCTTCAATGATGTCGATAATACGCATTCTCGGATTAAGTGACGAATACGGATCCTGAAATATGATCTGGAATTCGGCGCGTTTTTTTCGCAATCGTTTACGCTCTAGTCCTACCAGCTCCAACCCGTCGTAGCGCACACTACCTGCAGTGGGTGTAATTAATTGTAGAATGCTTTTTCCTACCGTGGTCTTGCCGCAACCTGATTCACCTACCAGCGCCAGTGTCCTACCCTGTGAAATAGTAAGTGACACCCCATCTACCGCCTTGACGTAACCTATTACGCGCTTTATCAAACCTTTACGTATGGGAAAATGAACTTCGAGGTCAGTAACACACAATAATTTTGAATTAACAGTGGAAGCATTAACAGTGGAAGCTTGAGGTACGGCAATTATCCGAGAATCGGCTTCTTCTATTTCAACCTGATTCTGAACCTTGGCTCCAGCATCTTTGTCATAAAGGTGGCATCTCACCTGATGGCTCGCGGTTACCCTGCTCCATTTCGGTGCAGTGGTTCGGCATAGGTCCCAGGCGTGATCGCAACGATTAGCAAAACGGCAACCAATAAACTTGTCCGACAGTGATGGAACATTTCCGCTAATCACTGCTAACTCTTGATTCCGCTTGGTTCTACTAGGCAATGCAGCAAATAGTTTCCGAGAATAAGGATGCGCTGGGTTACGAAAAAAATCGTCACACACCGCCGTCTCGACAATTTCACCTGCATACATAACTGCTAAACGGTGCGCCATTTCCGCCACCACTCCAAGATCGTGGGTAATGAGCAGGATCGCCATGCCCTTGTGATGTTGCAAATCGCGCATAAGGTCTAGTACTTGAGCTTGAATTGTAACGTCCAGTGCAGTAGTGGGTTCATCAGCAATTAGCAGCCCAGGTTCCCCAACTAACGCCATAGCGATCATCACCCGTTGCTTCATTCCGCCGGAGAATTGGAAGGGATATTCTGTCATGATGCGTGTTGCGTCAGGGATACCTACCTGACGCAATATTTCTAGCACGCGCTTTTGTAGCATCACACCATGCAAATTGAAATGCTGTTTCAGCACCTCTCCTATCTGCTCCACCACTGTCAGCACCGGATTTAAGCTTAACATTGGCTCCTGAAAGATCATGCTGATGTGCTTACCACGTATGTTACGCATGGCTGTTTCTGGCATCAGAAGTAGATCCTCCCCATCGAACCTGACAGAGCCAGAGACTATCTCTCCCACTTCCGGCAACAACCGCATCATTGAAAGCGCCGCCATAGATTTTCCGCAGCCAGATTCCCCAAGTAAAGCGAAAGTTTCACCCTTAAGAATTTGTAGCGTAAGCCCATCTACAGCGCGTATTGGCGTTGCACCGGTATGAAGAATTGTTTCAAGATTGTCAATTTGCAGCAAGGAAGTCATAGAGACAGGTGAGATTTTAATTGTCGGCGCGACGTTGAGCTTCTGATTTATCTACGTGACAAGTGGCACAACTTTTCGGTTAGTAAACGACAATGTTCTCACTCGCGGATTAAATGCATTTTGTACGGCATCGGCAAACAAATTAGCACTTAATACTAGTGTGAACATAAAACTAAAGGATGAGAGCAACGCCCACCATACTATCGGTTCGCGCGCCATTTCCAGACGCGCAGCATTAATCATGGTGCCAAAACTAATCATAGAAGGATCGACACCAACACCAAGATAAGACAACACGGCCTCAGCCAGAACGAGCCCACTGAAATCCATGACTGTGGCAATCAGTACGATATGCATCACATTAGGAAGAATGTGGCGACTGATTATGCGCCAGTGGGAAACACCAAATGCATGGGCCGCCTGGATATATTCCATTTCACGCAGCTTCAAGGTTTCACCACGTAATAAGCGACACAAACCAGTCCAGCTGGTAACACCAAGTATGATGCAAAGAAACAGTAAGCGCAGATCAGCTCGCACAGCAATTGTGTCGAATAATTCGGGATGAGTTTCCATATATACCTGCATCATCAACACTGTAGCCGCGATCAGCAATACGCTGGGAATCGAACTTAGTGTGGTGTAAATGTATTGGATCACATCATCAACCCAGCCTCGGAAATACCCCGCCATGATGCCAAGTAAAAGAGCGAAGGGCAGCATCATCAGCGTAGTAAGCGTGCCGATTACCAAACCGGTACGAATACTTTTTAGTGATTGATAAAATACATCTTGCCCTACTTTATCAGTGCCAAATATGTGGTAATGGGTAGACAACATCATAGCAGCACCAATCAATGAAAGTATCAGTGCAAGCACGATAAACACAGCATTCCATGGAACCTCAGTTTCGCTACGCAAAATAGAAAAAAGTGTTCGTATAAATTTCTTACCGCTCCGATATGCCAATAACATGACTAACGAGACCACAAATACACACCAGATAAAAAGTCCTAGACCCACACCCTTCACCGTACGCCAAGTTACATCAGTAGCAAATTGTGCCTCGGGGTTGTGCAAATGTGCGCCGCCAAATTTTAGGCGGGGAAACTCCCGCACCTGCCTGCCTTCTGCAAGTTCGATTGTTTCCTTAGTGTAAAGATGTGTTGCAAACGGTGCGGAATAGGTTTTCTCAACACTTGTACGCAATGGTGTGACAATGACATCAAGCAAACTTAGTACTTGTACACCATAAACTTTTTCAATATTGGGATTACCGCTATTCTCTATAGCAGGGCGAAAATGTACTGTATCTAGCAATCCGATAGAAATAAATAGTATCAACACTGTAAGCGCCATCATGCCACTCACACTATGACCTACTCTCCGCCAAGGCGTTAGCAGGTGCTCGTTACGGAGAACATACCAAGCAAAAATAATCACCACCACCAATAGAAGGTAGATGAGCGCATCAGTCCAAAGAATGACAGGTTTGAAAGGCATGGTTATTTTTTCTAAAAAAACATCATTCCAACCTTATTCTTGGATCGACCAACGTGTATGAAATGTCAGTCAATATCAGCCCGATGATATAAAGAAATGATCCTAAGAAGACCATGGCTCGTACTACGGCAAAGTCTTGGGAGTTAATGGCGTCAATGGTATAGCTACCTAAACCAGGGATCCCGAAGAATGATTCAGCTATAAGACTGCCGAGAAACAGTAACGGGATTACCGACACTGCACCTGTAAGTATTGGAACCATGGCGTTCCTAAGTACATGTTTGAATAATACGATACTTTCTGGTAGGCCCTTAGCACGTGCTGTGCGGACATAGTCCTTACCCATTTCCTCCAGAAAAATGGTACGATACCAGCGGGTGCTTGTGCCGGCGCCACTAATCACGCCTATGATCACTGGTAGAACTAGGAATTTACCCGCATCTAGTCCACCACCAAAGCCAGAAATGGGTACCAAATGCCATAGCTTACTAATAAGGAATTGTCCGCCAATTATGTAGAACAAGCTGGAGATAGACATCAGTGCAACGCACAACACTACACCCCAAAAATCAATATAAGTGGCACGAAAAAACACCATTACCAATGCAAATGTAATGTAGGCAACTAGCCCCAGAAGAAACACCGGTAACGCGATGGCAAGGCTTGGTAACATGCGCGTTTTTATTTCATGAGCAATATCACGCCCGTCATCGGCGCGCCCAAAATTAAAGGCAAACATTGCAGCTGATTTCTCGAAAAAAATAGTATGGATAAATCTCCGTACACCCTTCTCTGCACTGTTAAATACCAGTGGCTTATCATAGCCCCGATCCTGTTTCCATTTAGTGATAGCCTCGGGCGTAACACGTTTGATACCCAGTTGCATCCGCGCCATGTCATCTGGAGTATTGACCACGAAGAATAGCGTGAAGGTGATTAGATTCACACCGATAAGAATCGGAATAGCATAGAACATACGACGAATAATGTAATTAAGCATTTTTACCTAGTACTCTTAAATTCTCTATCCCTGCCCCACGTTCCTTTCGGCGATAAGCAACCACTGCAGGAACCAGGCCGACTAACAACACTATCAGACATGCCGCAATAGGCCACAATACTGGTTCATTCCAATTGTGTCGTTTCTGTCCCCTTAAGTCGGCATCTATACGGTGATACTTCATATTGTTATGTGACATCCTACTGGGCTTCACATTTTTATACCAGGCATGATACAAGCCGTAATCCTTGGGATGGTATCCCCAGAGCCAGGGTGCATCCTGACGCAGGATATTGACCATACGATCGATAATTCTCTGGCGCTCAGGACTGTCCTCTATATTTTTCATTTGCTCGAACAAGTCATTATATTCAGGGTTGTCGTAATTAGCAGCGTTCTCGCCATTATTGCCAACTTTTCGTTGTGGTCCATGTAGCAGGAACAAAAAGTTTTCTGGGTCTGGATAATCAGCGTTCCACCCCCATTCAAAGATTTGCGCATTTCCCTTACGTATCTTGTCCTGAAAGCGATTGTAGTCTGTACTTCGAACTACCAATTGAATGTTGAGTTTCTGGAATTGTTTTCGCATCCAGTCTAGTTTTGATTTGTCCTCTGCGCCGCGTGCGGTAACATCAAAATACAATACCAATGGCGCACTAGTTTTGTTGTCGATTCCATTAGGATAACCTGCCTCTGCTAACAAAGCTCTGGCAGTTTCGATAGGTTTGCGACGTGGTTTTCCGTTCTCCCAGTCATATACGATCGTGTTGATCCCCTCTTTGCCATAACGATGACCAGAAATTCCCGGTGCAATTGGCCCCTGTGCCGGAACCCCACGACCATTGGCAAATATCGAAACGTATTCCTCGTAGTCCACCGCGATAGAAATAGCCTGACGTAATTTTCTGGCAGACTCTGAGAACCCGCCAACTATAGGATCTAACATGTTGAAGCCCATGTAGTAAGTGGAAGTCGCTACCGCCGTCTCCAGCCGGATACCTTGGGCCTTCATTTCTTCTGTAACGGTTGCCTCTCCCTGTCCCGTAATTTGTATGGCCTGATCAAAACTATCAGAGCCTATCCCGGAAGAATCGTAATAGCCTTGCAGGAATTTGTTCCAACGTGGGATGCTCTCCTTGTCACGATAAAACATAATCTTGTTGATGAACGGCAACGGCTTTCCTGCATCCGCTAGCAAACCTACCTTCACATCCTCAATCATTCCTTCAGCGGGATAAGTTTCGCCATGAAAGTTGGGATTCTTTTCCAATATCATCACCAGATTGGGGTTGTTTTCAGTTAGCATGTAAGGCCCGGTACCAACGGGATACCAGTCAAGTGTAATGTTCTTTTCCGCTAACCCCTGCTGAGTATAAAAACGCTCTGCCTCCCATGGAATCGGTGCAAAGAAAGGCATCGCCAGCCAATACATAAACTGCGGGTATTTACCCTTGATCTTGATGCGATAGGTGTAAGAATCAACTACCTGTGCGCCCTGCAGTGCATAATTATTCAAATCCAGATAAGCCCCCTTGCCCTGTTTTTTTGACTGTTCCCTGGCTGCAGTCTTTAAGGTGGTTGAATATTCCTTGAGACCCACAATGTAATCTGACATCAAACTAAAGATCGGAGAATGCAGTCTAGGATGTGCCAACCGCTTGATCTCAAATACATAATCTTTTGCGGTCAATTCACGCGTATCGGTGTGAAGAAAATCATTGAGCTTATAAACCTCTGCCAAATCTTTAGCGTTTAAATCATGATAAAGAAATTTTCCCCGCTCATCTCTAGCGAAAGCGGGATGAGGCTGGTAGCGAATACCAGGTTTAATGGAAATTTCGTAAATCGTATAAGCAATTTTTTCGATATCAACGCCATCAGGCAAGTGTCTCCCTTTCTTATCAAGGTACTGTACCACTGGCATTTTCGTTGCCGTAAGTGGAACTAGCGTATATGGGCGCTTTAAATAATGATATTGTAGTGGTGGTTCATAAACCTGTGCAGTGAACATAATTTCATTTGAACTGTAAGACTGCACCGGATCAAGGTGCTTGGGACGCTCAGCAAAAGCACCATAGAGAATATTTCTATCCACATCGGTAGCAGGATAAGGATTATTCCAAGATTCACTGCCGCAGGCAGATAACAAGGTCACAAAAAGTGCCGGTAGGTATTTAAACAGTACCTTCATTGGCTTTATAGTTTAGCGTAAATACTAGATTACAGGGTGGATGGAAAACCTCTACTTCAACGAATTTTATCGTCGCTCTTCAAGCACGACAGTCTCCTGATCTATAATTCTCCAAACTCCAGAATAAAATACTCACAAGGATAAGACATGGGATTTCTCACAGATAAACGCATCCTCATCACCGGACTACTCAGCAATCGTTCCATCGCTTACGGCATCGCGAAAGCGATGCAACGCGAAGGAGCAGAGCTCGCTTTCACTTATCAGGCAGAAGGAATACGCAAACGCGTTGAGAAATTAGCTGCTGAATTCGGCAGCAATTTTCTTTTTTCCTGCGACGTTGCAAATGATAACGAGATTACCCAGAGCTTTAACGATCTCAGAAAATACTGGGATGGACTCGATAGCATCGTACACTCTATTGCCTTCGCTCCACGTGAAGCATTGAGTGGGGACTATCTGGAAGGCTTAAACCGCGAAACTTTCCGGATAGCTCACGATATTAGCTCCTATAGCTTCTCCGCTCTAGCAAAAGCCGGGCTATCACTGATGCAAGGCAGAAACGGATCACTTCTAACGCTCACTTACTTGGGCGCAACGAGAGTTATGCCAAATTACAATGTGATGGGACTGGCTAAAGCGAGCCTTGAGGCTAATGTGCGATTTATGGCATCAAGTCTTGGTCCAAAAGGAATAAGGGTCAATGCGATTTCTGCAGGTCCGATCAAGACCTTGGCTTCGGCAGGAATAGGTGATTTTGGAAAACTGCTAGGATACACTAAAAAAGTTGCGCCATTACGGCGTAATGTTTCCATCGGAGAAGTGGGTAATGTCGCAGCCTTTTTGTGTAGCGATTTAGCCAGTGGCATTACGGGGGAGATCACCTACGTGGATGCTGGGTTTAATAATGTTGCCTTCGACATCAGTGGCCCATAATGAGCTTGCTACTGTGTATTCTCAATTCTCTCTATCCTCACCGTCACATCAGAGCGCTGTTTGATTGCTGTAAGATATGATGATAACTCTTCTTGGGCAAATATTTGTTGCATCTGTCTGCTAAAAACCTTAATTTTCTTTTCATCTGGTGGCGCTGACTCAATTACATCACTAATGCGAATTAGAGAAAAGCCACCCTTAGGATTAATAATACCAATATAGACAGGCAACCGGGTCGATCTAGCCTTGAAAATAGATCGTAGAGTTTCATGGTCAAGGCCTTGTGGATCGTTGCGGGAAACCTGCAGGGTAGGGCTCCACTTAACTACATTTTTTTCGCCTTTTTGCAACCGCTCTAGCTTCTCCCTACCCTCTTTGACTGCCCGATCTGTTGCTTGCTGACGTGCCACGAGCCTGGTGATCTCCTCCCTAACTACAGCTATTGAACGCATGGCTGCAGGCCTGTAATCAAACACTCTTGCAGAAATCAAGGTGTTTGGCGCAACCTCAATCGCCTCGGTATTCCGCTTGTTCTTGATCGAGTCCTCTGAAAATATTGCTTGCAACAGCCTTTCATTAGTGAAATATGAAGGCTTACCTTCTTTCCTACTGATCCATCCACTCTGTTGTATAGGTAATCTAAATGCCTCGGCAGCAGGCTGTAGTCTATCGCTTTGTTCATATACCATATTGTTGAAATCTTCAGCCATTTCACCAA
>SMXG01000092.1 GCA_004356775.1 Betaproteobacteria bacterium
GGAATGGTTTACATAACTCGTACCTAAAAAATCACTAAAAATAAAAATATGATTGAGGATTTGTAAAAAAAAGCCAATACAATCAAGTATCGGCATCAAATTTGACTCCTTTAACCAAAATTCTGACTATCTTGTCCTATACCCTTCCTCATTTTCCAGGGTGCCAGCTCCACTCATTTTTGATGGCTCTCTCCCAGCGCCTTGAGTAACTTCTTTTGGATACCACCAAAGCCCCCGTTGCTCATGATCACCACGTAGTCACCGGGACGAGCAGCGACGGTGATCGCTTCAATTAACTGTTCAAGAGTGTCACTGCATACAGCTCTTGCATCCGGGAATTTTAGCGCTTCTTGTACATCCCATCCTAGATTGGCCGTGTAACAGAATATTAAATTAGCAACCTTGAGGCTTCCTGCCAGGCTATCTTTCCATATACCCATTTTCATTGTGTTGGAACGAGGCTCGAGCACAACAACAATACGCGCACTATTTACCTTGTTGCGCAAACCTTCCAGGGTTGTCTGAATCGCTGTGGGGTGATGTGCGAAATCGTCGTACACCGTAATCCCGTTGACCACTCCGCATAGTTCCATGCGACGCTTGACATTTTTAAATTGTGCTAGCGCTGCAACCCCTGTTTTGATTGGCACACCAGCATGATGGGCAGCGGCCAACACAGCCAGCGCATTCATGCGGTTGTGCTCCCCCATCAATTCCCACTGCAGGGTTCCTTGGGATTTCCCCTTGAATGAAATGTTAATCCTGTCATCGGTCAAAACTTCAGCTTGCCAGCCGTCCTCCACCCCTATTTTTTCTACTGGCGTCCAGCAACCTTTGGCAAGAACTTGCAGCAAACTCTTCTCCCGGCCATTAGTAACGATCAGGCCATTACCAGGAATTATCCTCACAAAGTGATGAAATTGCTGCATGATAGCTGTAAGATCGAAGAAGATGTCTGCATGATCGAACTCTAGATTGTTGAGAATTGCAGTTCTAGGCCGTAAATGGACAAACTTGGAACGCTTGTCGAAAAAAGCAGTATCGTACTCGTCTGCCTCAATGACAAAAAAGGAGGAATCATCAACCAGTCTGGCTGATACGCAAAAATTCTCGGGTATGCCGCCAATAAGAAACCCCGGTTTCATTCCTGCATATTCAAGTATCCATGCCAACATTGAGCTGGCTGTGGTCTTGCCATGGGTGCCGGCAACTGCCAACACCCATTTGTCCTGCAGCACATTCTCTGAGAGCCATTGAGGACCAGAAATATAGTGCAGATTTCGATTAAGGATTTCTTCCATCAGCGGATTGCCCCGCGAAACCACGTTGCCAATTACAAACACATCGGGGTTCAGTTTGGTCAGCTCAGGGTTGTATCCCTCAATCAATTTAATACCCTGAGATTCAAGCTGGGTACTCATGGGTGGATAGACACTAGCGTCGCAACCAGTAACCTTGTGCCCAGCTTTGCGCGCAATGACTGCAATGCCGCCCATGAAAGTGCCACAAATGCCGAGAATATGGATATGCATGGCCTAGCTCCTTAATCAAAACGTAATGCCCTTGCACGCTAGCACCGCTACTGCCAACGGAAAATTGCCCCGAGTTCCTAAAAAACCCTATTAAAACCCAGCTGGACGCACCCTTCCCATCATCGGTTTTCAGTACAGAGCGGTACCGACTCCGTCTTCACCGATATGGCGTAATGCTCAGTTCCATCAGCTTACCTTTTTAAATTGGAACAGCCTTTACTACCACTTCTACATCATAAATGCATGCATATGGCTTGTCTCACGTTTTTTGTTACACTTATACAATTCTTAAATAAATCATGGTCAAGCAAGCTAAGTAACTAAATCATCCGTGCTTTTCCCTTTTTGTAGGGCAACCGCGAAGGAATACATGCCGTCGCACTTCAAAACTGGTAATCCGATACTTGCAAACCTGAAAACAGTGATTCATCCTTGTACAGATATTTTTTCCAGGTTAGATATCTTAAAAATGAGACTGCAATTTCACCGCCCTACTTGTTGGTCCATTTTTTCGCTTTGTATTTCGCTTAACGCACTTGCCGATGAACGTTTATCGACTCATAAAATTGATCACGAAATGGCGGCACCTCCCGCTGATATAAGAAACAACAGAAGCAGACCTGAATTGACTATAACCAAAAGCATACATGTCCATAATGAAAAGGAAACCGAAGCCATGGGCGAAAAAGAGCTGCGTAGTAACAAACAAACAGCATTTGCCAGCGGACCATCATATACATTGAAAATTGGGCGAAATCTGGCATCAGATATCACAAAGACAGAAAATAACAAGAACAAATCAATACTTGTCGAGTCAAAACGCTCACGAGACCTGTATGAACAGGAAGCCGAAGCCATAGCCGAGGCAGGGTTGCGTAGTAGCGAACAAGTAGCATTCGCCAAACCATTGTTGCCGACATTAAAAATGGGACGCGAGCTAGTGGCGCCCATTGCAAAAACAGAAAATAACAAAAAACCTGTATTTATCAAGGCTGATTTCATACAGGGTTATGCAGAACTGGAGATCGAAGGTATAGGCAACGCAGAGCTACGTAGCGGCGACCAAGTTATCACAGCAAATCGAATGAAATACTTTCAAAATACCGACGATATAGAGGTCGAAGGAAATGTCCGTATCGAACGGCGGGGAGATGTACTGGAAGGCTCACGACTTAAGATGAACCTGGAAAGTAAAATTGGGCAGATGTATCAGCCACATTTCAGTCTGAGGGGTGGCAGTAGCCGCGGCAGTGCTAAGATAGTGCTAATTGAGGGAGAGGGAAGATACCGTTTCCGACAAGCTTATTATACTACCTGTCCAGAAGGAAATGAGGACTGGATAATTCAGGCTGACGATTTGGAACTCAATGACAACGAGAAAATCGGCACTGGTCGTAATGCTAAACTAACATTTTTGGGCGTTCCGATAGCTTATACGCCTTGGTTTGACTTCTCATACAGCGGAGAACGTAAGTCCGGGTTTCTCGCTCCCACTTATGGTTCTAATTCCAAAACTGGTTTCGATGTCTCTCTCCCATTTTATTGGAATATTGCGCCCAACCTTGATATGACATTCAAAGCGCGGGGCATGACCAAGCGCGGAATAATGGCAAACACCGAAACTCGCTATCTAACAAGCGATTTAAGCGGCAATTTGATATTTGATATATTGCCAAACGATCTCGAAGCCGAACCTGCAGAAAAAAAGACTCGTTATCGAGTACAGTTCGCGCATATTCAGGATCTGGGCAGGGGTTGGAGTGCCCGCCTTAATTACAGCAGAGTCTCCGATGACACTTTCTTTACTGACCTCGGCAAGGGTCTGAAAGCAACTTCCAGGACTAATTTGTTGCAGCAGGGACTGCTGTCATATAAGGGCTCCTTAGGTCCAGATGGCACCTTATCTTTTAGAGCGAATGTACAGCAATATCAAACTCTGCAGGATCCTGTTAATCCGATCGTCCCACCCTATAAACGTCTGCCAGAAGTTACTCTAGAAGCGACTCAACTTAATGTCTTTGGGACAGATCTCAGTTTCAGCGGAAGCTGGACGGATTTCAGCCATCCTCTCAAGGTGAGCGGCAAGCGCTACACGCTCTTCCCCAATATTAGTATCCCCCTTCGCAACAGGTTTGGCTATCTCAAACCTAAGATCGGTGTACACCATACTGGTTATGACCTCGATTTCAATCCATTGAACCCATTATCAAATAAGAGCCCAGACCGTACCCTGCCATTAATAAGCTTAGATAGCGGCGCTACGTTTGATCGAGAAATCACATTAGGTGGAGAACAATTCACTCAAACTATTGAACCTCGATTTTTTTACCTTTATGTGCCATACGAAGATCAGGACCTACTCCCTAACTTTGATTCTGACAATATGGATTTTAGTTTTTCCCGAATGTTTACCGAGAACCGTTTCAGTGGCAATGATCGCATCAATGACGCAAACAGAATTACCATGGCACTCACATCACGCCTGATTGATTCGGATACTGGCATGGAACGGTTGCGCGTAGCAATTGGACAGCGGGTGAATATAGACAGCCCCCGAATAAAAATTGTCAAACCAGATCAACTTAACAAGAATCCAGATTTTATCGCAGAAATCTCGGGACGGATCACACGAAGTATCAGCGCCAATGCAACTCTGCAGTTTGATCAAAGCAAGCTGCAAAACGAGATAGTGCGTTCGACTATAAGTTACCGACCAGAAACTGGAAAGGTAATAAATCTTGGCTACCGCTATACCCGTGGCGTGCTGGAGCAAACAGATATCTCGGCACATTGGCCATTGCCATTATTCAAAAGATGGCAAGGTGTGGGGCGCCTTAACTACTCGCTCAAAGACAACCAAATTCTAGAAGGGCTTGCAGGGCTTGAGTATAATGCTTGCTGCTGGACAGCAAGCTTCGTACTCCAGCATCTTGCCACCTCGACTACGACAACAAACACAACGTTTTTCTTTCAACTACAGTTGAATGGCCTGTTAGAGATCGGTTCGGATCCGTTAAAAGTTTTGCAACGAAGTATCCCTGGATACACCAAGACCAGTGACCAGAACAACCAGCTGGAATTACGATAAGCCAAATCATAACATCAAAAATGTGATGCAGACTATATTGACTTTTATTTTGTTGTAGCTCTTCTAACTTTGACGTAAATGCGAACAAATTATTTAATCCACCCGCTAATTTTTCTAGTCGTGTTAACAACCAACCTTGCAGTTGCACAGCAATCTGATAACACTGGAACTATTAAGGACATAGATCATATAATCGCAATTGTGAACGAGGAATGCATAACTCGTCGAGAACTCGATGAGATACTTAAGATCAGCCTAAAGCAATTGCAAAAACAAGGGATACAGCCGCCTGCGAACGATGTATTGGAAAAACGTCTATTGGAGCGCGAGATCCTCAGCCTTGTACAACTTCAACTCGCGAGCGAGATTGGTATGACTATAGGCGACACTGAGCTTGACCAGGCGCTTACTCGAATTGCTAAGGGAAATAAAATGACCAAAGAGGAGTTTTACTCAGTGCTTCGGCAGGAAGGAATTAGTTACGGTAAGTTCCGTGAAGAAATTAGAAAGGAAATGCTTTTATTGCGGTTAAAAGAACGTGAGGTTATCCAAAAAATAAAAGTGTCCGAAGGAGAGGTGGATAATTTCCTGTATACCCAGGCGAACTTATCTGATAGCTCCGATGAATACCTTCTTTCTCACATTATGGTGCGGATTCCAGAACAAGCAAGTGTGATAAAAATTGAAATCCGACGCCAGCACGCAGAAGCTGCCCTAGCCAAGTTGAAAAATGGTGATGAATTTGCCGAAGTGGCCGCTGCGTTTTCTGATGCTGCTGATGCTCTGAAAGGTGGTAAGCTTGGCTGGCGTCCAGTCACTCAACTGCCAATAAATTTTTCTGAAGTATTGAAGCTAATGAAACCAGGTGAATTAACACAGATAATTCGAAGCTCAAGTGGTTTCCATATTCTTAAGCTACTCGAGCGACGGAGTAAGATAGAATATGACGTCGTGGTGATAGACCAGTCTCATGTTCGTCATATTCTTATAAAGGTTAACGAACTTACGTCTACAACTGACGCTCAAATCCGTATAACTCGTCTGAAAGAACGTTTAGATAACGATGCCGATTTTGAAGAACTGGCTAGACTTCATTCTGAAGATTTTACTGCTTCTGCAGGTGGCGATCTAGGTTGGGTTTCACCCGGTGACACCGTGGCTGAATTTGAACAGGCTATGAACGGGCTCCAGCTAGGAATGGTTAGTGAACCGGTACAGTCCACTTTTGGCTGGCATTTGATTCAAGTGATTGATCGCCGCACCAAAGATGTAAGCAACGAACAACAACGTAGAAAAGCGAGCAAGACAATACGCGCGCGCAAATCCAACACAGCTTTTCAAGAATGGTTGCAACAGTTGCGTGATCAAGCTTACGTTGAGTATCGGTATGAGGATGTTTAGGACTCGCTCGCTAAATACCATGTCCTTAATCAACCGTACTCACCCGACTCTCATCCTCACTGCTGGCGAACCCGCCGGAATTGGGCCCAACCTCTGTGTACAAATTGCTCAGCTAGATCTGCCATGTAAGTTGATTGTCATCGCAGACCGTAAACTGTTACAGGATCGTGCCCGAATATTGCGGTTTCCACTGAAATTGCTGGACTATGCACCATCCATCGGGATCAAACATAAATCTGGTAGCTTACAGGTATTGCATGTGCCATTGAATGTGCCTTCTATTCCTGGAAAACTTGATTCGGCTAATGCCAGATATGTTCTAAAAACTCTGGAGCGCGCAGTTAAGGGGTGTGTTAGTGGAGAATTTGATGGAATGGTAACTGCGCCAATTCATAAAGGTATCATCAACGAAGCTGGCATCACTTTTACTGGTCATACCGAATACCTATCCCGACTGACAAACAGTCAAGTAGTAATGATGTTAGTCGGGTGCAACATGCGTGTAACACTTGCTACCACTCATCTGCCACTCAAGGATGTCGCTACAGCCATTACGCATGAAAAACTAGAACAGCAGCTACGCATCATTCATCACGACTTGATCACACGCTTCGCGATTGTCGCGCCACGCATTGTGGTTGCAGGATTGAATCCCCATGCAGGAGAATTTGGTCATCTTGGCAGAGAAGAAATAGACATCATCATTCCAGTGCTAGAAAAATTACGCATCGAAGGCATGAATTTAATTGGCCCGCTACCAGCTGATACTCTATTCAATCCCTCACGTTTAAAGGATTTTGATTGTATCTTCGCCATGTATCACGACCAAGGGCTACCGGTACTGAAACATGCCAGCTTTGGCAAGGGTGTGAACGTCACTCTGGGATTACCCATAATCCGCACTTCAGTGGATCATGGCACCGCTCTGGATTTAGCTGCAACCGGACAAACCGATTCGGGAAGTTTGCTGGCGGCAATCGAAATGGCCTTAAAACTAATTGAAAATAAGGAACCTTAACACACAAATATTGGATTCATGTTTCATGCGATTTATTACTCTTTTTTAGGATCATGCGTCACATTCCTCGCAAGCGCTTTGGCCAGAATTTCCTAGTTGATTCCCAAGTCATATCCGATATTGTGCATGCAATCCATCCAGCTGAAGACAATCTGTTGGTAGAAATCGGGCCAGGATTAGGTGCGCTGACTCAGCCACTACTTCGATCGCTCAAGCATTTGCATGTAGTAGAAATTGACCGTGATATTGTCGAGCGCCTACGTCGGAAATTTCCTGAAGAAAATCTGACTGTGTACTTAGCCAATGCACTGGAGTTCGACTTTGCTGCACTTGGGAAAAAACTGCGAGTAGTGGGCAATCTCCCCTACAACATTTCTACGCCTATCTTGTTTCACTTGTGCAAGTTCGCGAAAAATATCGACGACATGCATTTTATGCTGCAAAAAGAAGTAGTTGAGCGCATGGTTGCTGCGCCCTCTACCTCAGACTATGGGCGGCTTTCCGTAATGTTGCAAAGCCGCTTCGAAATGGAGCAACTCTTTATCATCCCTCCAGAATCCTTCCTCCCTACACCAAAAGTTAAATCTGCGATTGTCCGGATGACTCCACTTAAGCAACCGATCATCGATGCGGACAGAGAAAAGCTATTTGCAACCGTCGTGACTGCTTCATTCTCGCAGCGACGCAAAACCCTTCGTAATACACTGCACAATTATCTGGTACCAGAAGACTTCAAGAAACTCAAAATCGAATCAAGATTACGAGCAGAAAATCTTTCAGTAGCGCAGTTTGTAGCAATTGTAAATCACTTGATCCGATCAATTTAGACTTGATAGGTGCCTATACTGTAATCTCTCAGAAAGATTGTATTGTGCAGTTTTTCCTTCAATTTTGAACTTGCGGTACAATGCGAAAGCACATCTGAAATAATTTGCAACTACTTGAACGAAAAGGAAGCTACGACCCTACTACGTGATAAGTGCATCTTCATTGAAACAGGCTCATTTTTCGCGTACCATTCAACGTAGATAGTGAAGCGGGACGGGTGATAATCTGTCCCGCTTTCCACGCCCGCTTAATATTCTTCAAGGAGTTTCCAGTGTTACAACGCTCGCATGCCGTTCTCGTACTCGCTGACGGCACTATTTTTCGCGGCATATCAATTGGAGCAGAGGGTGTTAGTACGGGTGAGACGATTTTCAACACCGCAATGACTGGTTATCAGGAAATCCTCACTGATCCATCCTACTGCCGGCAGATTATTA
>SMXG01000093.1 GCA_004356775.1 Betaproteobacteria bacterium
ATCTAGTACCTACCCTCTTTCCTTTCCCCAATTTTGGCGCGAAAAAATTTCTATAAGGTAAATCTGTGAATGTCGGATTTGACCCAGTAAACAGTCACAAATGACCTCTTTTGGCACAAAGCAGACATTCACAGAATCAACGTTTGAGTCAAGCGACGGGTGCGCCGGGGGTGTTGTTGGAGGTATTTGAAAAAAATTGTATTAGACACTTACTGAATAACATAACACACTGATAAAGTCTTCAATACACGGACTCAATTCTGCGACCAACAAGGGCGAAGAAAAACGTTTTCCTGCTCAAATGCCGACCAACTGACGCAATTGTTCGACCGGGGTGCGATGCAAAAATTCCCCAGCTGGCAAACCATCTGGATTATTGTCGCGTATCGCCTGAACGAGGCCCTTTAGGATAGAAACTATCTGCTCCCCCGGCGCGTGTTCATGCGTATAGAGGATTTTCGCAAGACGGGTACCGTCGCGGGCGCCGCCGACCTGGATCACGTAGTTGTTCTTACCATAACCATAAATACCGATCTCAGCGGTGGGGGAACGCGAGCAAACATTAGGACAACCAGCCATGCGGATGATCACGTCAACCTCACCGAGGCCGGCTTCCTCCAACTCACGAATGTAATAAGGCAAAATCCGCTCCGCCTCAGTCATCGCAAGCCCGCAAGTTGGCTTGGCAGGACATGCCATAGCAAGCTTGCGCAAATTTGAGATGTCGTTAGGTCGATTGACTCCATATTCTTTTAGCAATTGCTCGACCCATTCGCGACGATTTGCTGGGATATGGCACAGCAGTAGATCCTGGTTAGGCGTGATGCGTACGCCGAGGTCGAGTTGCTCAACAATTTTGCGTATGGCGGTTCGCATATGTGCTGCAGTGGTGTTCTGCAAACGGCCACTTTCTACCGGAAGTCCATAGTAAAAGCAGTGCCTGCCGCCTGCCTCTGGATGCCAGCCGTGGTGATACCGAACCTCGGGAATCGGCAGCGGCTCAGCTTCTATGAGCTGGATGCCAAAACGCTCACACAATGTGGCCTTCACGAGATCAACGCCAAGCCGCCGCAAGGTATATTTCCAGCGTGCCTGGCGCCGATTCTTGCGCTCACCTTGCTCCTTTTGCAAGATTGCGATCGCACGCACAGTATCCACCACCTGCTCGCGTGGCACCCTGCCAAGGTAAATCCCCAGTAGCTGTTTGGTTTCTGGAAGATTATAAGTGGTGCCGAGCCCACCGCCGGTGTAAAGATCGTAGTGTTTGGCGAGCTTGTCGTTCACCACGGGCAGGAAACCAACGTCCTGCGTGAGGAGATCTATGGAGTTGTCGTGCGGGTGAGCAATCCCGACCTTGAACTTGCGGGGCAAGTATTGAACACCGTAGATTGGCTCTTCCACGTTAAGCGGCGCAACGGTTCGGCCTTCGTCATCGGATAGGAAAATCTGGGCATAGGCGGAACTACGTGGTGCGAGTTCCCTCTCAATTGCATGTGCCAAACTAAGTGAATCCAATGGAAGATCTGGATCGAGGTCATCGATAGGGCTGCACATGGTGTTGCGATTTACGTCCCCACACGCACCAAGGGTAGTCAGGCGATAGCTTTGATCACGGAACTTAGTGTTTAAGTGCCCAATAAGTGGCGCCAGGTTGCAGCCGTAGACAAAATGATACTGGATGCCCTCGCGCGAAGTCAAACGCAGCGTCTTGTCAGCGAAACGTTCTGCAGCTTGATCAAGCCCAGTCCACTGCGTGGCAGTGAGCTCCCCTCCACCAGGATTTTTGACACGCACCATGAAGATGTAATCTCCGGTCTTGCCACCGCTAGCATTGCGCTCACGCTGTTTGTAAATACCGAAATGCTTGGCGATTGCATCAGCGGCACCGGAAATAGTTTTAATCTCCCCCGTAGTGAGCGCATCGAGTTCGGCCGCAAACGGTTTTTTACGCTCGCCGTCGTCGATGTAGAACAACCCTTGGCTACGCGCTTTAAGCTGGTCTTTTTCTGACATCTTGGCTATGTCTGCGTTAAGCAACGTAATTGGAATCGTGATCTTTTCGTTATTCATCACTTGTTAAGTCTTAATCTGCTGTGATCCTCTGGCGCTATACTAAATTGGCTTTCCTGATGCTTCGAGTTTCAGAAATAGCAACTCACGCCCTTATTCATTTGTGAGTATTCGAATTCGATTGCTTTAATAGGTTGAGTTTGCATAGCTTCCCAAACAATTCTAACTACGATACAAACATTTTGTTTCGGTAGTATCGTTGAATCACTAAGTAATCTAATAAAGTATCCATCAAATATCATATAGTTGAAAGGATTAGTCACTTATTAGACCTACTAACGTAGTAATTTGTTAGATGTTAGCGAAAGAAAGTACAACTAAGTGAATGGTAAAAAAACTAGGGCTATGACAGTTATTATGCAATTCATCAAAATAAAGTATTATGCTAAAGAATTGTCAAGATTCTTAAATGCAATGTCGTCTTTGGTACCGCGACTCCTACAGCCATGACGATCCAGAATCCGATCACACCAAGTCTGATACGTCCGGCATGGGTAAATATGAATGTCCGCTTTTGGCACAAAGCAGACGTTCAGGAAACCAAATATAGGAACAAAATCGACTTCTATATCAGAGAATGCTTCTTCTAAATACGTATGGCTGGCTAGGCCGAAACATGTGGATTTCTATCTGGATGTTCCCCTCAAACGCAATGCATTGGTAATCACTGACACAGAACTTAGGCTCATCGCGAGTGCTGCAATCATTGGCGATAATAGTTGTCCCGTGAACGGATATAGCAAGCCTGCAGCCAACGGAATACCGAATGCGTTATAGATAAATGCAAAACCCAGGTTCTGGCGCATGTTACGAACTGTGTCAACAGAAATTTCCCGAGCTCGGGCAATTGCCCGCAAATCCCCCTTCACAAGTGTTAGATGTGCGCTATTAATAGCCACGTCTGTTCCGGTACCCATTGCAATACCGACATCTGCCTTAGCCAAGGCAGGAGCATCATTGATACCGTCACCTGCCATGGCAACTACCTTGCCCTGTGCTTGCAAACGTTCCACCAATAATAATTTATCCTTCGGCTTGACTTCGCCATACACTTCATCGATACCCAGTCTTGCTGCAACCGACTTCGCTGTTGTAAGGCCATCACCGGTTGCCATCACCACTTTTAACCCCGCCTGTTTGAGTGTTTCGAGCGCCTCAATTGTGGTTACCTTCAAAGGATCAGATACCACAACCAGTCCAACCAATTGCTTGTCTGCCGCAAGATACATGACGGAAGCGCCTTCTCTGCGTAGCGTTTCTGCCTGACTTGCTAGTACCTTCCAATCAACATTTTCCGTGTCCATCAGAACCGTATTGCCTAGAACAATCCGTCGCCCTGAAACTTCGCCACGCACACCAATACCACTGGAAGATTCAAACGAATCTGGCTTATCTAACTTGATGTCTCGTTTGTGGGCTTCCGCCACAATTGCATGTGCAAGTGGATGCTCGCTACCTTGGTCGATGCTTGCCGCAATCTGCAACACCTGTTGCTCGCTAAAACCAGGTGTAGCCACCACGCGGTCAAACGCGGGTTTGCCTTCAGTCAGGGTACCGGTCTTGTCAACAATCAGCGTGTCAATTTTGCGCATCCCCTCAATTGCCGCGGCATCGCGAAACAGGACACCTTGGGTTGCTGCACGGCCGGTGGCCGCCATGATCGACATTGGTGTAGCGAGTCCCAATGCACAGGGGCAAGCGATGATTAAGACTGCCACTGCATTAACAAAACCAAATACCCAACGTGGCTCTGGACCAAAAAAGCCCCAGCCTAGTAAAGTCAGAATAGCAATTCCCATTACAACTACAACGAAGTAGCCGGCTACGACATCTGCCAGCCGTTGCATCGGCGCACGAGAGCGTTGCGCCTGTGCAACCATTTGCACAATTTGCGACAGTATAGTTTGTGAACCCACCTTTTCCGAGCGCATGATTAGGCTACCGCTGGAATTAATAGTAGCGCCGATCACTTTATCGCCTGGACGTTTCGTGACAGGGACTGGCTCGCCAGTTAACATTGATTCATCAACCGCACTTTCCCCTTCCAGAACGACGCCATCGACTGGTACCTTTTCACCAGGGCGCACGCGCAACCTGTCGCCGATATGGATATGGGTTAATGGCACGTCTTCCTCACTTTCGTCATCATTGATGCGGCGTGCAGTTTTTGGAGCAAGGCCCAACAAGGATTTGATTGCTGCCGATGTTTGTGAGCGAGCCCTGAGCTCTAGAATTTGTCCTAGTAATGTAAGCGAGATAATCACTGCTGCTGCTTCAAAGTAAACGCCGATTCGTCCATGTTCCATAAAGGTCACTGGAAAGATTCCCGGTGCTAGAGTTGCTAATACACTGTAACCGTATGCGGCAGACACCCCTGTCCCGATCAAGGTCCACATGTTCGGGCTGCGATGCACAATTGACTTTGCCCAGCGTTGGAAAAAAGGCCAGCCAGCCCATAGAACAACGGGTGTACTAAGCACAAGTTCAATCCAGCTTTGGTTTGGTAATCCGCCAGAGAACAATCGATGTCCAGCCATTGCCAAGACTGTCACAATAACCGTCAACGGCAGTGTCCACCAAAACCGTCGTCTGAAATCAACAAACTCTGGATTCTCCTCTTCCTCGAGGGATGGCATCATCTGTTCCAGCACCATGCCACACTTTGGGCAGTCACCGGGACTAGACTGCTGCACCTCTGGGTGCATCGGGCAGGTATAAATTGTGCCTTCTGGAACGTTAGTTACCAACGGCGTATCGGAATGAAGCTGTTCATGATCACATTTCTTATTTAAGCGAAAATATTTTGCTAATAGGTGCAGAAACTAAGGAAGAAGCTTAAATGAGTAAGCGACTGAACTCAACAGCCAGGCTCAAACTGAATGTCCGCTTTTGGCACAAAGCAGACATTCGTGAGCGACTGGAGTTTGCACATGTCTAGCAACGACCCGAAACTAGAAAAACTAATGCAAAATATGCCATTCTTGTAAAACTTTTGGGGTGGAAACGTTTCCACTTAGGTGCTTTTTTATTAACAATAACAACGACACCACTTTTAGAAAACACCTATTTTTGAAAGTTTTTTGGAACATTAGTATGACATTTGATTTAGAAAGTGTGACATTACTGAAGTGGCAACGTTGCCA
>SMXG01000094.1 GCA_004356775.1 Betaproteobacteria bacterium
AGCGAGGAAAATGTAGAGAATATGGCGGAAGACCTGCGTTCCTTGGAGGGCATGGATAGTGAAACTGCGCGCGAACTGGCAGAAAAGGGCATCAAAACACAGGAGAACCTCGCAGATTTGGCTGTGGATGACCTAGTGGAAATGATCAAGATAGATACTGAGCGCGCCAAACAATTGATCATGACAGCGCGAGCGCCGTGGTTTGCCTAATCTCACCAAAATAGTATAAATTAAGAGTTCTATATTTAATGGCTCAAACGAAGGTAGAACAATTCGCTAATGAACTGGGGTTGTTACCAGCAGCATTGCTGGAGCAACTCCAGGCTGCTGGCGTGAATAAACAACTAGCCAAAGATAGTTTGACTGAGAAGGACAAAGCTCTGCTTCTCGACTATCTCCGCAAGGCCCATGGTACTAAAATGGGAAAGAGTAAGATTACCCTGACTCGTCGACAAACTTCCGAAATCAGAAAATCGGACAGCACTGGAAGAGCTCACACAATTCAGGTAGAAGTACGTAAGAAACGCGTATTTGTGCAACGTGATCTGTCAGAAAGCGCAACAAGGAAGAGTGATTTCGATAAGCCTGCATCATCACCTGCACCTAAACTTTTCCCTGTGCCGTCGGTAGATGCTGCACAGCAAGCATTACGTCAGGAAGAAGCTAAAAAACAAGCTGAATTGATCGCGCGGCAGACTGCAGAAATCAAGGAAAAGAAACAACGCGAGAAGAAATCCGTGGCAGTCAATGTTAAAGAATTTGAGTCGGCTACTATTGCACCTACCGGAACCCCAACTATAGTTGTAGAAGCAGGAGCGCCCCAACCTTCTCCGACGGAAGGCACCTTGCATAAACCAGTGGTGAAGCCAGAAGACAAGGCAGCCAAAGCCGAAAAGAAAAAGAAAAAAACCAAACAAGTTATTTGGAAAGACGATATCTCCGGAAAACGTGGGTATAAGACGCGTGGTGATCTATATGGAGGAAAAGGATGGCGTACACGCAGAGACAAACACAGCAAAACCCCTAGCGAAGGTCAAAAGACTCATGCTTTCTCTGCCCCAACAGAACCTGTCGTACGTGAGGTAATGGTACCTGAGACCATCTCCGTCGGGACGCTTGCGCAAAAAATGACGGTTAAGGCCGCAGAGGTTATCAAGACTCTGATGAAAATGGGTAGCATGGTCACCATTAACCAAATGTTGGACCAAGAAACCGCAATGATAGTTGTAGAAGAAATGGGACACATTGCAAAATATGCTGCTTTGGATAACCCTGAATCTTTTCTATCAGATGCCGAGCTACCCACAACAGAATTCAAAACAGAGCCGCGTGCTCCAGTAGTCACAGTAATGGGCCATGTCGATCACGGCAAAACCTCACTGTTAGACTATGTACGCCGCACACGTGTAGCGAGCAGTGAAACAGGTGGTATTACACAGCATATTGGTGCCTACCACGTCGAAACGGAAAGAGGCATGATCACTTTCCTGGATACACCTGGTCACGAAGCATTTACCGCTATGCGTGCTCGTGGTGCTAAGGTTACTGACTTAGTTGTACTTGTGGTAGCAGCTGATGATGGCGTGATGCCCCAGACCATCGAGGCAATACATCATGCCAAGGCTGCCAAAGTACCAGTCATAGTGGCTATCAACAAGATAGACAAACCAGAAGCAAATTCAGAACGCATTAGGCAAGAATTGATAACGCAAGAAGTGGTACCAGAAGACTGGGGCGGTGACACTATGTTCATTGAAGTTTCAGCTAAAACTGGTCAGGGTGTCAATACATTACTGGAGAGTGTGCTGCTTCAGGCCGAAGTGCTGGAACTCAGGGCGGCAAAAGACGGGCCCGCCAAGGGTATTGTCATTGAATCACGCATAGACAAGGGACGCGGCCCTGTAGCAACAATCTTAGTGCAATCTGGGACCTTGAAGCGAGGTGATATTTTGCTCGCGGGAGCGGTATTTGGTCGTATTCGAGCGATGTGGAACGAAAATGGGAAAACGATAGTAGAGGCAGGGCCTTCCATCCCAGTGGAAATTCAGGGCTTGTCAGAAGTGCCGATGGCGGGAGAAGTGGTAATAACGCTGACAGACGAGCGCAAAGCGCGTGAAATAGCACTATTTCGTCAAGGCAAGTTCCGCGACATTAAGCTTGCTAAGCTACAAGCCACTAAACTAGCGAACGTGTTCGAGCAGAAAGGTGAGATCAAAGTGCTTGCACTTATCATCAAATCCGATGTGCAGGGTTCCTTCGAAGCATTGACGCATGCACTGGAAAAACTCTCAACTGATGAAGTCAGAGTTAACATCATCCACAGCGGCGTAGGTGAAATTACGGAGTCTGATATCAACTTGGCACTAGCTTCTAAAGCTGTAGTGATAGGCTTCAACAGTAGAGCAGATGCGATTGCACGAAAGTTAATTGGATCAACCGGAATTGATGTGCGTTACTACAGTATTATCTACGAGGCAGTAGATGAAATCAAAACAGCACTATCAGGCATGATGGCCCCCGACCGTAAGGAAAACATTGTAGGCATTGTGGAAATTCGCGAAATATTCCGTATTTCCAAAATTGGCGTTGTAGCTGGTTGTTATGTGCTAGACGGTTCCATCAAACGCAGTTCTCTAGTACGATTAAGGCGAAACAATGAATTGATTCATACTAGCGAGCTGGATTCTTTGAAGCGCTTTAAGGACGATGTAAAAGAAGTCAGGTCAAGTTTCGAATGTGGTTTATCACTAAAAAACTTTAACGATCTCCAAGTAGGCGATCAACTTGAGGTCTACGAAATCATCGAAGTTGCTCGAGGTCTGTAATTTGGAAGCGAGTTTTGCCTGTACTGGAGTATCATGCCCAAAGATTATTGCCGCACTATGCGGATTGCAGACCAAATTCAACGCGAACTCGCCGATCTGATCCGCAACGAACTCAAAGACCGACGTGTTGGTATGATCACCTTAACGGATGTTGAGGTAAGCCAAGATTATGCACACGCCAAAATTTTCTACACCACACTTGGGAATGAAGAAGATGATTTCTTGACTGACAAAGGTTTAAAACATGCAACTGGATTTTTGCGCAGCCAATTGTCGCATCGACTAACGCTTCGGACAGTTCCACAACTGCATTTCATTTATGACGAATCAGTCGAGCGCGGAATACATCTGTCGCAATTAATAGACAAGGCAGTAGAATAGGATGGGGGTCGGTTTAACGTTGCCTAATTCGTGATTTTCTTTTTCAGAACCCACCCCACATGTTAAATCTACAGATTTTTCGACCCAAACTAATCAAACGTAACATCAGTGGCGTTCTGTTACTGAATAAACCCTCTGGAATCTCGTCCCATCAAGCACTGCAAATTGCTAAGCGCATATTTTCTGCGTCCAAAGCTGGACATACCGGTACACTGGATCCGATGGCGACTGGTTTATTACCGGTTTGTTTCGGCGAAGCTACCAAGTTTTCCTCAGTATTATTGAGTGCTGACAAGACCTACGAAGCCACGCTAAGGCTAGGCTATATCAGCACTACTGGCGATTCTGACGGGGAAATTTCTGTCGCAGGGAATGTAAATCTAACACTGCAGCAAGTTGAATCAGTACTGCATAATTTTATCGGGAAGATTATGCAAACTCCACCTATGTATAGTGCTCTGAAGCATCAGGGAAAACCTTTGTATACCTACGCAAGAAAGGGGATAAAAATTGAACGGCAGCCACGCGAAGTAACCGTTTATGACTTACGAGTAAGAACCCTTGAAGGAGATAAGATGACCATCACGGTCAAATGCAGCACAGGCACCTATGTCCGCACTCTAGCAGAAAATATCGGCAGGCTACTTGGATGCGGTGGCGCATATCTTACTTCTCTGTGCCGCAGCACCATTAATAGCTTTGGCTTGTTGGACGCCTATACGCTGGACATGCTTGAAGGCATGCCACTGCCGCAACGTGATGCTTGTTTAAACCCCGTAGACAGTCTCTTACATAATTTACCAGCTGTGTTTTTGGACAATGTAGCATCGGTACGTCTATTGCAAGGACGTATGGTATCTGGTTTCACTCCAGCAGATAAATTGCCAGAGCGAAAAAAGATCCGAATATATGACAGGGAGAAACGCTTTTTGGGATTAGGAGAAATCACCGCATGTGGTGAAATAATCCCCAAACGATTAATGGTATTAGCCTCTACGGGTCCCTACTAAGAATCCATGAGGCATGATAAAACTCATTAAGGAATCGTAAATCAGGATAAGGGTTCGTGCAATTTAACCCAGGATTAACTGTCTATAAACCTTGCATGCTTTGATCTTGTTATAAATGCAAAACTGGTTCCTAATTTACAATGGTTCTGATTTAAACAGCAGTGTGTTACCGCGCTTCATTATATCCTTGGCGAGCGTTCTTCAAGAGCTGGCGGGCGGTGTCTACGCGCTCTTCCAAAATCTGCTGTCGCCTCCAATATGCCTCCGACAGACGCGTACCACGACCCACAATTCCGAGACGCTCACCAGGCAAGGGCTCTACTCCTGCTTCGCGATCAATCTCAACCACGCGTAGATCGGCCTCAGCAGTCTGCACAGACTTGAGCGTCTCATCCAATACCCGTGAACGTTTCTGGATACGTCGATTTATACTCTCGATCGCTGCCTTTGAGATCGGCTTTACCCCTGTGTCGCCAACATTGACCGTATATTTCTCAACTGTACGCGCGCCTGGCTGTGGTTGCTCACTATACATTACGCTCCCGTCTGGCATCACTGACTTGTAGATGGATTCAGCCATTGCGTCGAGCACGAGTACCTGAGCACTGATCAATACCAAACAGGCTGTCAGAACAATTCGTATAGTCCTTATAGTCCTTAGTGCCAGGTGACCTCTGCCGACATTGAAATAAATCGGTTCGATTAAGCTACATGGTGCAACCCACTGCTTGGCTTTATCTGTCCTGGTCAGAAAAACAGCCTGGAAGATTGATTTTTGAACCTGTTCAATCGATCCTTTGGCAAAAGATTGTTTACACATTTCTCCTCCTAGTCGCTTTCAATATTTAACGCATGCGAGATAATTTCGATGACATATCCATAATTTACATGGCTTTTTATTCAATAAAATCAATTGCCAGTCTTCAACAAATTTGTAAGGACGCCTTTCCGTAAATCGATAAATTCCAGAAACAGATGAATAATCTACCATGGAATTCTCTGTCCATCATAGGCAATAAACTTCCCCGAATCAGCAGGGCCAAATTGGCTAATAACATTTCGCATACCAGACACACTCTGCTCTGTAGAAATTTCTCCGTTCGGACCACCCATATCAGTTCTCACCCATCCTGGATGTAATAAGACCGCAATGATGCCAATCGATCTTAGATCAATAGCAAGACTCTTCATGACCATATTTACCGCTGACTTACTTGATCGGTATATGTAGCTACCGCCACGACTGTTATCGGCAATGCTGCCCATCGTACTAGTAATGGTCACAATGATTTTTTGGCTGCTTCGCGTAATCTGTGGGGAAAATGCCTCAGCCATCTTTAGCGGTGCCATGGTATTGACCAAAAAAGCATACGCCCATGCCTCATAATCGGTATCACCAAAGCTGCATCCCTTAGGGCCCGAATAAACGCCCGCGTTATTAAGAAGCAAGTCAATGGATTTGTTGGCTAGAACCAGCGCCAACCTCTCAATCTGCACATGATCAGCTACATCAAGTGCATGCACTGTGATCAGCTCAGGATATTTAGCTGCCAGTTTGTTAAGTGAATCTGATTTTTCCGGATAACGACTGCAAGCTAAAACACACCAGCCATTAGCAGCAAATTGCCTTGAAAACTCTAGCCCAATCCCGCGGTTGGCACCCGTGATCAAAGTGGTTTTCATATTTTCCTCCAGACAGTTATGTAGGACTACTAGATTTCCAAAGTTTATAAAATAGTTTTTTTACGCGAGACCACGAACGAGATTAGGATCTTAGCAATCACAAAGAACCCACTGCCGGATAGTCAGTATAGCCTTCCGGACTAGGGGTGTAAAAATTAGCTGGATTGAGCGAATTCAGTGGTGCGCCAACTTTGATCCGAGTTGGCAGATCTGGATTGGCCAGGAATCCGGCTCCAAAGGCAACTGCGTCGACCTTCCCTTCAGTAATAGCACACATTGTCGGTCTCATCGGTTATGTAGTCCATATTACCTATGAACACCCCCTGATAATGCGTTCGGATCGGTGTCATGATGTCGCTGTTTTGCTGCTGCAAGATATCGCCACACATTACGTGAAGATAAGCAAAACGAAAATCGTTGGGTCGGTCAGTAAGCCATGTGGAAAGATCGATTGGGTTGCCATCAATCATGCTGTTGTAGCTGTCAAGCGGAGAAACACGCAGTCCAACTCGTTCGCTACCTCATACGAGCTAACAGCATAGATCACTTCGAATATTAGCTGCGCACGGTTTTTAATAGAGCCACAATAATAACCTGCACGCTTGTTTACCCCGTCGCGTAAAAACTCGTCCAACAAATAACCGTTAGTACAATGTACTTCAACACTATCGAAACCAGAGACTTGAGCATTCTCTGTAGCCTTTTTAAATCCAGTGATAATGTCTGATAATTCATCATTGCAAAGTTCTCGTAGAACGACATAGTATTTCTTTCCCTGGGGCACATGCACTTCGTTACTCGTAATTGCAATTGGGCTGGATGTAACAGGTTGAGCGCCTAGGTTAAGAAGCGGGTGATACGCTCGCTCTTCATGCCAGAATTGAAGGAAAATTTTGCCATTGGCTACGCACAGCATCGGTGGTCTGTTTTCAGCCAATGATCTGGTCGGGGGAGTAGATTCCTGGTTCAGTCCAAACTGATGAGTTACCCTTAATTGCCATGGTATCTTCTGCAATGATCAATCAGGCACTTGCTCTCTGAATATAGTATTCAGGGCCATTAATACACTTGGAATGTGCATGGAGTTTGCCTGGAATCGGGTAAATGGGACCATAAAGATACGATTAGAGCAGTCAGTGCTCCGAGTTTGATAGGGCTATACAACGTAGTCATTAAGGATCTCCTAAGATATGGCAATAATCATATCAGAGCAAATTGCATTTTCCTGTAACTGGTATCTGACAGGTAGTACCAGAACTTCGGTTTCTAAGGGTAGATAATCGACATTTTTAGGTGGAATGAGTACTATTAACTCTAAATAAGCAAACGACGGTACAGCATGTATGACCTTGCTATAAGTATTGCACGGAAGTATTGCACGGAGATTTATATGAAAACGATCAAATTACTGAGCCTTATCATCGTCCTGCTTGGGTCGATTACAAGTGGCTCAATATGGGCAGCAGCACGTGGCGGGGGTGGACATGGTGGCGGAGGCGATCACCATGCTGTAAGCGGTCAGATTG
>SMXG01000095.1 GCA_004356775.1 Betaproteobacteria bacterium
ACGGGTTCGGACTTGCTTTCTAGCCAGTTACACTTAAGCAGGTTCGACAATTTACTACCCAATACAAATTATGAGCCGCACAAAGAGCAATCAAATAGTGGAGGTTTTAACGGATGAGACAGCAAAAAATAGATATCCCTAATTTAACTAAAGAGCAAATGGCTAGAATTAGAGCGATCAAGGCTAGGCATAAGTGTATTAGAGAGCTTTATCAATACGGGCTTGTTAGTAAAGAGATGCTAGTGAGGCATTGTAAAATATGATTGACAATCTACTAGAAGAGTATGAAGACCTAATAAGAGAAACGGTTATTTTATTGAGTGATGTACAGGATTTTGTAAATGAAAGCAACATTCAAGAAAGCTAACGGGGGTTTATTCCCCGACTCACCAGAAGCAGAAAAGCTATTTAAAAAAATAGAAACGGATGCAATGGTAGAGTGTATTAAGGGTAGGAATTATCGAAACTTGAAGCGATTCTTTGAGCTTAGAAATGTAACCTTTGATATTCAAGATTGCTTTGAATGCCCTGAAATATGGAGAAAGCACCTGATAATGCTAGGCGGTCACTTTGAAACGGTGATTATACCCGACAAGAAAGGGGGCGAACCTATTGTTCAATACTGGCCTAAAAGCATCAATTTTGAGGAAATGGAAGAATTAGAGTTTCAAGAGCTATTTAGCCGATGTGTAACCGCATTTCTAAGTAGATACGGTAGAGGCATGACAGAGCAAGATTTCCTTAAGGTATTGGAGTTTGATTAAGCGTAGTGAGGTTGATTAATGAAATTGCTTGACACATTCGCAGGAATTGGGGGGTTTAGCTTAGGTTTAGAAAGTTCCGGAATGGAAACTATAGCTTTTTGTGAGATAGAAGATTATCCAAGAAAGGTATTAGCTAAGAATTGGCCCGGTATTCCAATTGCTAAAGATGTTACAAAACTTAACTATAAAGATGAGGTGCTTTATGACGATGGACAAGAAATCTACAGAGGACCAATTGACGTTATTTCAGGAGGATTCCCCTGCCAAGATATCAGTGTTGCAGGAAATCAAGCCGGTATTGAAGAGGGAACCAGGTCGGGCTTGTGGAGCGAGTGCGCCCGTCTACTTAGGGAGATTCAGCCCAAATATGCAATATATGAAAACGTCACAGCACTCCTTTCTGGAGACAGCGGAGGATGGTTTCAACGAGTTCTCTCAGACATTTCCGAGGTCGGGTATGATGCGGAATGGCACTGTATACAGCCTGACTTTGTTGGAATACCCACGATTAGAGACAGAGTATGGATATTGTCCTACCCCAAGGAAAAGCATGTGGCGCAAGTGGTGGACTCGAGAAGATTATCACTCGAACATAGAAGAATGGGGGCCGACCATCTTTCCAGATTTGGATGGGCAGTGGATGGAAGCCAAATGGGTAGAGATTCTAATGGGGTTCCCGATGTTACACACAGATTTGGATGCTTAGGTAATGCTGTTGTTCCTCAAATTCCAGAATTAATTGGCCGGGCGATAATGGAATCACATAATGACTAAAGAAATAATAATAGGCTTTACACTAATACTACTTTTTATCTTAGCGGGGGCTGATTGGTGAAAGTTAAGCTTAAGAAGTGTGCTGTATGTAAAGCTAAGTTTCAGCCGTTTAACTCACTTACTAAAGTTTGCTCTCCTAAATGCGCCTTAGAATTAGTTAGCCAGAATAAGAAGAAGAAAGCGCGAAAGGATAAGCTAGAGTATCGCAAAGAGAATAAGAAAATATCAGAATGGATAGCTGAGGCTCAAGTAAGTATAAATACTTATGTACGCCTGAGAGACATTGATAATCCTTGTATAAGCTGTGACAAACCAGCTAACCAAGACCCAAATGAATGGGATGCTGGCCACTACAGGAGCAGAGGAAGCGCCCCACACTTAAGATTTAACCTAGATAACAACCATAAGCAATGTAAGCACTGTAATCGTTACTTATCGGGAAATATCGTAGAATATAGACCTCGATTAATTAAGCGAATAGGGCTAGAAAAGGTTGAGGCAATCGAGACTAACAACGCTTATAAAAAGTTTGATCGTGTTTACTGTGAAAGGGTAAAAAGGATATTTAACAAAAAAGCAAGGATATTAAAAAAGCGTCATGACTCCCGAAACTGAGAATAAGTATAAAAAAGTATTAGCTGAAGGCTATTCGATAGGGCAGGTAAAAGGAGTTTTGTATCATGTATTTAGCCCTACAGCCAAGCCGCTAGGAATGTTTAGCTCCGAGTCTGAAGCTATCAAGAATGCTTATAACCATTTCATAGGCAGAAAGTAGTTTTTATAAGATATTGGTATATAGTTTGTGTGTACAAATACTATAATGTGCGTACAATAGGAACCATACAAACAAAGGGGAAAACAAAATGGATGATTTAAAAAGCAAAATTATAGATCTAGGTGGAAAAGAATGGGTTAAAAACGACATGGAGCGAGTATATATTAGCAACGAAATTTTGAACATTTTGCAAGAAGAAAAAAATCTTATGAAATCAAATTTCGGGGAAAACAACAATAAAATATTTTTAGATGTCAAAAAAAACGCAGTAATGAGAAGTTACAAAAACAAAAAACCTGCGGTTGAAATTCAGTATTAAACTAAAACTAAATAAAGTAAGCAATTACCTTATTTAAAAAAAGTATGACACGAAAATAAAAGAGGTATTAATGAAAGTATCAGAAGAAGAAAGAGCCGTTAAAATGGACGTAAGAGCGCCTAGGAGCTTGATACTTAAAGTTAAGGCGCTAGCACGTAAAACAGGTAAAACCTTCTCGCAGCTTGTTAGAGAAGGAATGGTGATGGTATTAGGAGAATACAATGATAAAGATAACAGCTAGTTCATATCGAGAACTAAGAGAAAAGCTCATAGCTCAAGGTTTATACAGTGCTAAAGGTACTTTTAAGTGTAGAGGCTCATTAATGATATTTACTATTTATAAATAAAAAAGGGGTACACAATGAATATTGATGATTTAACAATCGGACAAGCAAGAGAACTTTCTGAACTATTTGGCAACAAACAAACAAGCAGTAATCTTGCTTCTAGGTATGTTGGTAAATATGTAATTGTTAGAAGCATTAATAAGAGGGTGTTGTAAGGGGAAACGTAGAACTAAATCAACCTAAAAGGTAATGTATGAAAACTAAAATTTATGAAAACTATAAAGACTTCTTAAAAAGAGAAGATAGAAACGAAAATGGTGTTAGTAAGGAGTTTGCAGAATTGCACCCGAACTTTGAAAAGGACAACTTAACAAATAAAGCTTGCTGGAACTGCTATGGCTGCTATGGCTGCTCTGACTGCTTTGACTGCTATGGCTGCTATGACTGCTCTGACTGCTCTCACTGCTCTGACTGCTCTGACTGCTCTGACTGCTCTCACTGCTCTGACTGCTTTGACTGCTCTGACTGCTTTGACTGCTCTGACTGCTTTGACTGCTTTGACTGCTATCGCTGCTCTGGCCAAACAGGCGACAAAAAAGCAGGAATGAAAATCCCAAAAATAGAAAATATCCATAACCAAGTATTAGAGGTTGTATCACAAGATAACGCCTTGGATATGTCCACATGGCATACATGTGAAACCACGCATTGCCGAGCAGGATGGGTGGTTAATTTAGCAGGGAGAGAAGGTAAGGAATTAGAACGTAAAACTTCTACTGGATTTGCTGCCTTGCAAATTTATAACGCATCATCTGAGATAAAAGTTTCACCCCCAAGGTTTCTTGAAACCGATGAAAAGGCTATGGAAGATATTAAAAGGTGCGCTAAAGAAGAGTTAACCCCTACACCATAACAAGTAAAGGTAATGTATGAAGAACTTAATAATACTTGCGGCAATATCTCCCGCCTTAATTGTCCTAGCTATGACAGAAGCACCGGAAAAGCCGGATAATGTATTGCAGTTTAAAAGAGTGGAACCACACGCTTAACAGATAAGGTGAATTGATTATGAAAAAGCCACCAAACGAACATGATTCATTGTGGAATGAATTGCCGATTGACGAGCGAGAGAGATTAATGCCGTATCAAATGGAAAGCCAAATACGGCATATATGGCAGTGCAAGCATAAAGCCATCAAAGCACATAAGCAGCATATGAAGCAGTTAGATGATTGGATGGCAAACATTGAGCGAGAACTAAAAAGGCTTAACAGATAAGGAGAATGAATGATGAGCACATTAAAAATTGAGACTATACAAGAAGGTATAGCTGACTACCATTTTCTCAAAAAGCGAATCATAAGAGATGCAACACCTAAAAAGAAAAGTGGTGTATCTGATTATTGGATAGAGGCTTATATGTGGATGGGGGATAAAAAGTTTTGCGCTGTAATTTATGCTTACTGGTTCACTGAAACAATAAAAGAATTTGACGATATAAGAAAGGCAAGTGATTTTATCAAGAAATACTTATACACATAAAAGATAAGGTGAATTAATTATGAATAAATACGTAACTTTAGTTTTTAAAATCGACACACCAGAAAGCCTAAAAGCCATGAGAGGTGCGGCTCAAAGTGATTATTGTAGGGCATGGTCTTTGGATCACGAGATTTTTAGGCTTGAGCTGATTGAGCAGGCGCTAGACGAAAACGACATTGAAAAAGCTAAAGGCTATTTTGGTGGGTTTAAGGTTCTACAAAATTCATGGATAGATTGAGCGCTTAACAAATAAGGTGAATGATTATGGTTGATATATACCACAATGGAGAAATGTATACTCCTAAAAAAGAGTTAGAGCAGTTACAGAAAAAAGTAAAAGAGGTTTTAAAACAGGCTGTATTAGTTTGCGAGTATAGAGCTGGTGATGTTTGTACTGAAGATGGCAGCTTTGCAACCACCGACACTGACTCAATTATACGGCTAGAAGAGGCTTTGTGTGATGCGCTTGATTCGCCTTACGATCACATAAGAATGCTGGATGTAATGCAAAACATAGATAAGGAGAATTAATTATGCAGACAGAAATAGAAAAACTTCACGATACTCTTAATAAAACTCGTGATAAAGCTAATGATGCTCTTGATGCTCGTGATAAAGCTCGTGCTGATTATGATAAAGCTGATCATGCTCTTGATGAAGCTTGTGATAAAGTTCTTGATGCTCGTAATGCTCTTGATGAAGCTCTTTATGCTAGTTATGCTCTTGATTTTTTATAAAACAAAAAAAACAAAAGAGGTGGTCGATTAAATATATAATATTATATTTATTATTGTTACAATTATATAAATCAATCATAAGGAGATGTTAAATGTCAATGAATAATGGCAAGAAAGCACCAAGAAAGAGCAAGAAAACTAAAAAAACCGCTAAATCTAGCAAGTCAAAAAGGAAATAATGCTCTTATTTGCCTCTATTTTTTTTATTCTTTTTATTATCAACTCTAACGATGAAAGAAAGGCAGATATAGCCTCCCTCTTTTTTTGGGTGAATTTACTCAACTGTTTTACTGATTTTCAAGGAATAAACTTCTACCTTATGGCAATTATTCCCCCCGCCATAATAATCCTTGTTTGCTTGCAAAATTCACAAAGGAATTGGTCTATGGTAATATGTGGCATTATGACATCATGTATATTTATCAACATCTTAGGTATGATCAATTTTAGTTATTTAGAAATTGATTCAGGCTTTGATTTATACGAACGTGCAACATATCTCACAACGATAGCTGAGATAACCGTACTGTTAGCAATGCCTACAAGGTTGCTTGATGGATATGTCACAGATAATTTTAAGCGAATTAGGGAATATCTCTCTAGGCATTTATTTATTCGCTTCAATAACTATCCACATCTACAGAGGGTTTTTTAAACATGGACCATCAAAACGCAATCGAAGGGACAGCGACCCTTAAAGGTTTGGCTGTAGGATCGGGACCAGCCTCAGCCATTTACGTTACATCTCAAAGTTGCGCCGTTGATTATACCTCTCTGCATGTATTTATGCCGCTAATTGTCTCTACATTAGCCGGAATATATACATTGATACTTATTAGAGAAAAGCTAAAAGGCTAATCATTGCATTGCTTAATGTCTTCTTGAGCCATCAAAAGCAAAGATTTACACTCATAATAACTAGAAGCATTTTCAATAAATGCACTTCCATCATCCGTCCAATCAACTAAATCCTTACACACACGCCCCTCAGTCCTTGATAGACATTGAATTAGCAGCTCGGTTGGCTTCGTTGTACACCCGCTTGAATTCATCAACAGAGCAATTATTAATAGTATTAACCCGAGGAATAGCGCGAATCGACCGCTCAAACTCTCTCTCCATTTTTGCAATTGTTTCTGAATGTTTCGCCAGTGTGATGATATCCTCATTGTGATTATCAACCTTTTCAATTATTACTTGAATTTCCTTTTTAGCGTTTTTCCCTGATTGTACTTGATACGTTGCCCAAGCTGTAAATAAGTTTGATGCCGCAAATGCACCAAGCAATATATATATCTTGTATTGATTAAACATTTTTCTTATGTTCGTGGCTGTTCGCCTGGTTTGCTGTCATATGACCACCGCCAAGAATGCCGAAAATAACCATCAAAACAGTAGATGAGGGCTCTAATTTTAGATGAGCCATCACAAATATATAAGCAAGCGTCAATATAGAAACGCAAGAATATGATATACCCATCATTATGATTTTTCTTTTTCCTGTGATGTCCATATAAAACCTATTTTTTTAAAAAATCGATAGCCGTTTCTAAACCCTTGATATCTTCTTTCGCCGTTTCCAGCTTATCTTGAATAGTACCAAGCCATTTTTTATTTGATGAATCTTTTTCATCCAGATCTTTATCCAAGTCTTCAAGCTTAATATCTGTATAATTCTGATTAGACTTTTTAACGCTCTCTAACCCCTCTGACAGCTCCGTTTTTGTAGCCATACCTTGATTCATGTTTTTCTTTAAATACGCCACAACACCACCCAAGGCAGTCATTGAAGCGACAAAGGCTATTAAAGGGGCTATTAGCTCATTTAAAGCATCAAAACTCATAATATCTCATATTTGTCTTTGTAATTTTCTGGATCGTCAAAAACTCGTATGGCCAAAGAGTTATCTTTTGGTCTTCCATCCTCTTCAAGTATAGGTATAGCGATTTCTAAAGGGTATTCTTTAGTTTTTTTTATAATTAAAATCATATGGTGTTTCCTAAAATATCAACAGCTCCGGCTGTTAGTGCTGCTTTAACTGTCGCGTTCATATCTGTGTTTAAGTTTTGATTTTCTAATACACAAAACTCACCTATCTGTAAGTCTTCTACCCCTCCGGCGGGTAGATAAAGTGTCTTAGCTTCGCCGCCAGTCCCGTCATAACTGACCGCAGCAGTAGAATGGACAGTTACACCATCAAAATATATTCCTTTTGCAGTAAGTGCAACGGTATCAAGCTCAAGACTCACGACATCACCGCTACTGAATGATGTAGAAGAGGCTATAACTGTGTCAGTCGTTGTGTTATGTATTCTTATGCTTAGTATTATATCTGTACCGTCACTGACTATTCTTATATGACCTACTTCTATTGTTGAATTACCTAGCCCAGTCAGCTTAAATTCTGGTGCTGTTCCTGACGCATCGGCTGTTGTTATACCCATCATAGCAGCAACCACACCAGTATTAGGTTTAATTCCTGATGAGCATGTAGCTCTAGCCTGAATCATAACAGCAGTTGAGCTAGTGCATGTTAATGTTTTTCCACCTCCGCTGACTATTGCGGTCATTCCCGCTGTGTTGTGATTTACATTAAATGTAAGATCATACCAAGTTGCTACTCTCGTATATGGTGAAACTTTGCTTGGCATTGGGTCGCCTTCGTAATCTACAGAGCCGGACCGATAATTAGAAAAACTGTAATCAGCTTCTTTGCCATTGAAAGTCATGCTCAGATCATTAGATATTGCCTCCGGAAAACCCCCTGTTCTTGCAGCAGCGAATGTAAATTTATCAATAGCTCTTGCGCTAAAGGTATCAAGCACAAAAGGAGTGCCGCCAGAAGGGGCAAACACAAAGCCGATATCTGAAGCCGCCGCGCCGTTATCAAAAACTTGCATAGCAACCACGTCCCCCGCTGCTATAGGCGTAGTCATTAATAAACCGCCATCTATGCTCATGTGGTATTTATCGTTTGATGTATCAGAAAATGCCATGATGTGTTGAGTACTTAATACAGTTTGAGATGTTACTAATAACAACAAAGAACCTATGCTCGTAGTGTTTTGATTTACTTCAAATTCAAAAGTATTGCCGTTTGGGTTTTCTTGTGTGATGGGTATAAGCGAAACGGGCCAACCAGCAGAATAAAAATAATCAGAATCGTTGATATTGTCACTAACAACATTTATTGTTCGATCTGAATTGCTTAATGAAACCGTTAAATCTGGCGGGTTTACTACAAATAATTTGTATTCAGGTACTTGAACAACAGGCGTTAGATTGCACCAAGTTTCTGCGGTAGGGTCTGTCAGCGGCAAAGGCATAGCCTCAGAGCCGCCATTTAACGTAAGTTCTACTGAGCCTCCAGCCGTAGCAGGGGCATCACCAAACGTACTTAGGGCTGATGTTATACCTGTAAATGATCCTGAACTACTGAGTGGCCCTGATTGGCCATTATTATCAGAGTATGTTGCGCTTCCGTCTTCGTGTACTTCAATTTGAAGTTTGTATTCAGGGGAAGTTGGATAAGCTATATTAGCAGCACTTATGGGCGTTCCGTTAGGGTCTTTAAACTGACCATTTGAACCTGTGCCAAAATGGAAAGAAATACCTTGGATCACAGTGAACCCAACTGAATCAAATATAGCTAAACCGCAAGCACCACCATCATTTAAGACACTAGGCATAGGACAACTAACAGAGAAAACAACAGGAACCGAGCCAGTAAGATCAAACGTATTTACAACATCCGCACCAAAAGCAGAAGAAGCCCCTCCCGCTGCTATGCGTGTGATTGACATTCTATTCGTATTCGGCGCAGGGTCATAGACCACAGTTGCATTGGTTGGAGGTGGCCCAGCGTTCGCCAAGTCTAGCATTGTGCATAGAATAGCGGCATCCCAAGAGCCATTAATATAACCTTGCAGGGTATTTGTATCTGAATTGTATATTTTCATACCATCAACAGCAGATAAAGAATCTCTCTCTGTCTCGGGTATGGGCTGATATTGCTTAACGATTAGCTCAATATCTGAACTTGTTTCATTTGTTCCTACTATCCCAAGCTTTGTAAAGTTAGTCCTAGGCATTAAGAAGCCCCCCAAACAGTACCATTATAAAATTCAAATTGATTAGAATCTGAATTATATATTTCCATGCCAGCTTCAGCCGTTAAAGCATCTCTCTGAACCGTAGTTATAGGCGTATTTCTAAAAACTTTACACTCAATATCTGATTCAGTTTCAGGAGCAGAATTATAATCTTCTCCAACATATAATTTTGTGTAATTTGATCGTGCCATTTTAATACTCCTAAGAATCTAAATTATTTATAATTATTAAGCCAAGCCAATTGCTAAATAATAAATTGGTCTAAGAGATACGCTTGCGCTTGCAGTTCCAAAACCTGTAGTAGTCACTGTGTCCGTCATAATGTTATCGCCAGAGCCTAATAATTGAAACATCACTATAGGTACAGCCCCGAAAGTTGTTGGGAAATTTACAGTGTCAGTTAAATTGATATCTTGATGACCTCCCGATATCCTAATACTAACTGAATCCGTTATTGGTATAACAATATTTATAGACTCCGCTGCTACTGATCCAGAAACACCAAGAAAAGTTAATATATTCTGAAGAGTCAATTCACTAACAATACCACCTGCTCCAGCTACATTTCCTAAAATCCTTTGATCATTAACTACATTTTGAATCTTGTCATAAGTTATAGCATCACTATTAACCATGTTTGTCTGAAGCAGAAGCTCTGTAACGGACCCAGCAGAATTTCTACCTAACACCCCCGGTCCAGTAAGATTAACTAATTTTTCATAATTAATATTATTATTAACAAGGTCTGTATTTACAATAGTAGTTTTAGTTGATGGGGCAAAGGGGCCAAGTCCAGAAACATCCCCGGCTGTTATATTTAACGCAGATTTGAAAGTTGTTAAAGGTTCATCGCTAGGTACGGCTGAGCCTCCTGATAAATTTGCTTTAACTGTAGATGCGCCCATATTATCTAATTTTAAATTTGTGGCCGCTCCATTTGTTAATTGTAATGTATCAACGGTCTGATTTACCAACTTATCAGCATTAATTGAATTTACTAGAAATTGGCCATCAATATTAATGTAAGGATTTAAAAAGGTATAAGCCGATTCGTTAGTCCTTAGTTTTAAAATCATCTCATAACCTGACGGACCAGTATCCCCAATCTGCATTACTGCAACATCATGCCTTCTTAAGCTTTTAGCAGCCGATGTTCCTACTTGGAAAGTCGGAGAGCTTAAAGTATTTGGCCCTAAGCTCCGCACAAAATAAACCCTTGATCCATCTAAATCGATTACTCCCGGCGTAGGTGCTATTGTAAATACATCTGTTGTTCCCGATGCATCTTGGCTATAAATTGAATTATGAGCATTATTTTGTAAAAGCCAGCGTCCACCACCTACATCAGGCTCTATAATATCAACTCCATTATCTGATTCTGTTGAAGTTGAACTAAAATAGAAATGCCCCTGACCACCATCACCTATTACTGTTGTACCTAAAACATAAACCGATTGGAAATCTGTAGTATCTATTGGCTTTAAATCAGCCGCTAAATCTACAACCTGAGAAGGAACTCCCTCTGCATCAGTCGGGCCAGACACATTATCAACCTCATCTAACTGATTTCCTTCAGAATCACGAATTACTGTATTATAACTGCCTAAAAGAAATATAGGGTTGATACTCCGACCAAAACCATCTAAAGGAACTGGATTAGGGTTTGGAATGGTTAATGCTGGATCAGAATAAGTATCCTTCCTATTACCAATACCAGTATTCCCAACCGTGAAAAACTCGACCTCACCATCTGCGGCTGGCGCAAAACTACCATTTACAAAGACGGTAAATTGTGGATGTGTATCTGTGTATTTTCCTGCCATTTTACTTACTCTATTTTATGGTTATACTTCGTTAATGGATAAAATATTCAACTCAATAATACTCTCAACTCTATTCTGTCTAGCTGTGGCCTTTTACCATGAAAACTTCTACATGATGCTAGCTTTTTGGGTGCTTTGTATGGCCTGCATTGCCCAAGATTATTACTATTTATCCTCTGCATTAAGTCGTCGTGATTCCTCTAAAATCAAAGGCTGAAGCTTTCTAATCAATTTCTCTTTACCTTCTTTAGAACTAGTCTGCCCTAATTTAATCATTAAATCTCTAACTGTCGGGCTTTCAAATATTCTTGCACCACCCGCTATGGTACCCAAAACTGGAGCCGAAACTGGAGCAGAAACACCCAGCAAAATACCAGTAGCAGGAGCCAATAATTCTTGACCTGTTGGCGTTAATGTACCAGCCTGTTGAGCTCTTTTAGTTGAGTTCAAAAACAATTTTAAACCTTCAAGCTCTTTCCCGGCATTGCCCTTAAAGAATACCTTAGTGGCTTTCCTGTTATTTTTACGGTTTAGCTCATTGATGAATATAGTAGGATTTACTTCCTCCACACCACCTTTTGTGGCTTTATCGAGGGCATCACGAATAATAGTTTGCCTAACCGCTTGTTTGCCGCCAGCATCTAGATTCGTGTTAAGTCGGTTAAGGTCCGAAACCTTACCACCACGAATAGTCGTCAAAACAACCTCGGGAGTTGCTTCACCTTTAGATAGAACCTTTTTAAGCTGGGTATCTTTGGCCTTTTGAAAACCATCTGCAAAAATACGGTTTGATGCATTCCATTTAGATAGTGCCTTGGCACCTAATTTATCACCCTCTTCTCTGGCTTGTTTAGAAAAATCACCAGCAAAGCTTTTCATATCAGAAGTAATAGCACTTCTAACATTATTCAATATGGCTTCCGCAGACGATGGAAGCACATTATTAGGCTTGTTTATATCAGAAATCTCATTGTGAATAGTCGTTCTAATATCACCAATACGCTTAAAATCACCAGATAATTCTTTCTCAATCGATTCTAGAGATTTAATCAAAGGTTGACTTGCTCTATCACCTAAACCTTTTTGCTTGGCTATCTCATCAGCAACAACCGCTTTGGCGTTATTAACATCAACTTCCCCACCCTTAACAAGCTCTTTAACAGCATCTTTTCTAAAGGTTTTAGCCCTTTTTTGAGCGCCTTCAAATACCTTAGTCGCAGATGATATAATGTCTTCTTCAAATGATGAGTCAATATCAACATCAAACTCACCAGCCAAATCTCTTACAGCTTGCACCCTTTCATTCTGTTGAATGCTTCTAATAGGCCCTGTCCCAATAACAGGTATTTTTTCAGCCAATCTCTGTAAATTAGCACCAAGAAAGCTATCAGGCTCAAATAAATCAGAAGTAAATACAAGCCCTTTATCCAAAGCATTAGCAACCTGTTCAGGGATCGCTTGTTTTGAAGCTTCTACCAATCGTTTACCACCAGTAACGGCAGCTGTCCCTAATTCTGCCACAGGTCCTAATCCAGCAGCCGTGGCAATCTGGACTTTATCAATTTCTTGTTCGCTACCTAATGCTTTAGAAGCTCCTTGCAAGGCAGCCTCTGTAGCTCCAGAAGTAACAGCGCCTAAACCTACTCTTTGTGCTAAATTTCTACCTAAAGCTCCTATCCTTCCAGCTGGGCTAAATGCTAAAACCTGAGCAATACCGCTAACAATATCTGATTGACTTAAGCCGGGGGCATTTAAAACCGCTTGCTGGCCATTAGGAAGTTTAACGACAGTAGTATCATTTACCTGCTCAAACTCAACACCGGGAACAGCATCACGGATAATATCCATTCTTGCTTTAGGGTCGAAACTTGTTAAAAGTCCAGCAGCAATTTGAATATCACTACCAAACTCACCAGTGGAAACAGGGCTTGTTAAGCTACCTAGTTCTGGTAATTGTTGAACATCTTCAGGAAGTGCCGCTTGCCTTTGGGAGCCAGTGACGCTTTCTTGAAGTGATTCAAAAAAACCAGCCTCTGGTTGTGGAGCAGGAGCAACAACAGGAGCAGCGTCTGGAATAGCAATACCTCTTCTTTCCAACTCAGCACGAGCAGCATCAGGGTTTATACCCTTTCTTCTAGCTAATTCAGCTCGTGCCGCTTCTGGGGATATACCATTAGCCATGATTAACCACCTTGAGCCGCTTTAATTAATTCTTCTTCAGATACACTAGAAAGATCATCAACTGTCTCGAATATCTGATCTTGTGGAAGCCCAAAAGCTTCAGCGCTATTTCTAAACCTTTTCAAATCTTTATCATTTTGAGTTTTAGCTTTACCGAATAAACCAGTAGCCTGAGACCTTAGACCAGCCCTTTGAGCTTCGGTTAATCGAGTACCTTTCAAGGCGTTATTATAAAAGTTAATAAGCTTCTCATCAGCACCACCAGTATTGGCAGCAGTCGCAAATTCACCCTCTCGAACTGTTGAACCTGGATCAAGCATCTTCATAAAGTTAAATATCAGAGCCATATCACCAAAAGCCTCTGTGCTATCGGTTAAGTCCTTAATAGCGTTAGGATTAGACCTAGCTAATGCAGCAAAATCAGCAGATATTTTAGGATTTTTATTTGTATCAAAAATAGCCTCGATTCTGTTGTTAGCATCTCTAACTTTAGTAAACTCCTTACTTATTGAAAGTACTCCCTTTCTTAACTTATCAATTTTATCGAAATCATCTTTAGACTTCTTAATGTCGTTATCTAATTCTTTTTGGCTTTGATCAACCAGTGATTTAGCTTTCTTCTCACCACTAGCAATAACTTGCTCGATATCACGAGATTGAGTAGTTAAAGCCTCTAATCTCGGCCTAAGCTCTTCTGGTGGTAATTGAGAGAGCTGCAAGGCCCTATTAGCAGAATCTTCATCACCTGAATTAGCAAAGGCTCTAGCCGCCTGTAAAGTAGCTGCATTTAACTGGCTATCATCAAATTGCAACAAATTAGAACCTGCTAAACCTATTTTACTGTTTCTCTCTTTGGTTAATTCCTGATCTCGGGTAGTTAATGAGCTAAAGCTATCAAAGAATTTTTTAGAACCTACTGGATCAGCAGATAATAATTCAAGTGATGCTTGTTGTTGTTGTTGAGGTGTAGCACCACCCAATCCTAAAGACTGCCTACGCAGTCCTCCTAATAGCTCTTGCTGTTGAGCGCCTAGCCTTTGCTGCTGCCTTTGAGATGCCATTTGACCTAAGCCCTGACCTAATCTAAGCCCCGCTCCCAATTCACCTGTTAAACTTGCTACCATGATAAACCTCTATGCAAAACTTTAATTTGTGTTTGCTTGTGGATTAATTGCAAACGGGTTAGATGGTGGTTGAAATAGATTAGAGCCAACTCCTGCAAACGGGTTAGATGGTGGTTGAAATAGATTAGGGCCAACTCCAACACCTAAGCCCGATGGTACACCACTCGCAGCCGCCGCTCCTAATGGGCCTCCCATTGCAAAACCTAGAGCCGTTCCACCTAAGCCTATGACATTGCCTAAACCTGCTTGAGCGTTTGCTGCATTTTGTTGGGCAATAGCAAAATTAGCTCTATCAACATCCATTTGATTTCCAACATTCTGCAAATCAATCCCCTGCTGTCCTAAATTGAATTGATTCTCAAACGCTTGTTGCTGTGCTTGTTGTGTATGTTGATTTTGAAGGGCTGCAAATTGCTGTAACTGCTCCTGACTTAATGCGCCTGCGGCCCCTGTAAGCGCCTCTGAGCCTACTTGTCCTTGCTGTGCTAGTGCATTGGCAATATTAGAAGAAACCCCTAGCCCTTGTTGAGCTAAGTTCTGTCCTAATCCTGCCTGTTGACCTAGAAAGTTCTGCCCAGCTTGAGATACTTGCCCCAATCTATTAAATTGATTCTCTAAATCTTGCATCCCAAAACCAATAGCCTGCTCCTGCAATCCTAGAGCCGTTCGACCTCCACCCAAATCACCCCGCGCCGCTGCGGTTCTTTGTAGAGCTTTTTGGGCTCGATCTCTTAAAAATTGCTGTCCGGGGGAAACCTGAATATTAGAAACGGCTTGTTGCTGGGCCTGTGGACCTAAAGCCCCACTTAAAGCCGCTTGCTCTTGAAATGCCGATGTACCACCAGAAATAAAAGGATCAAACTGGGCCTGTGTCTGGCCAAATATGTCTTGAGCCTCTTGAAATCCTGCCTGCTGTTGAGCTATTGCATCTTGTAAAGCTTGCCCTTGAAGTTGAGCCCCTTCTCCTATAGCCGTTGCAATACCTTGACCACCAAAACTTTCAGGAATTGCAGTAGGCGCTATTTGACCGCCAAACTCTTGTAACTCAACTTGCCTAGCTGGACCTAAACTAGGGATATCGGGACCACCTGTAAAAATATCTGCTATGCCGCCCATTTTTCTAACCTCAAAATTTGCAAATCTAAATAATTGCCATTCTTTAAAATCCCATTCTTTCTAATACCTAAATCTTTAAAATTAAGATGTTTTGCTAAATTAATAGTTGATTTATGGCTTATAGGTATTTCAGCTCCTAAAGAATCATTATCTGTATTGTCGAAAAACCACTTAATACCATTACTGAAAAACTCCCTTCCATAATCTTTTCTGTAAGGTTTTAATAACATAGGGTGATAAAGAACACCATTTTTATAACTTGTGAACATATGCAATCCTATCACATCACTAACAAATGCCGCTAAAAATATGATATTTGCAGGTATTTCAGGATTAAAATCAGACTTTTCTACATTATCAATACTGATTTTTGACCAAATATCACTATCAGTCATAACTTTTTTGATGATCTCTGAATCTCTAGTGATTTCTAAATTCATCTTCTCTCAGTTCCCGATGCATAAAAAACTATGGTGTTACCTGCTCCAGCCTGCACAAATATAGAATCACCTGGCATAACTAATTGATTTATTAGTGAGCTTGGCGCTATACCATTAGCTGGGGCTGTTTCGCCTTCTATTACTTTAGTTGTGCTATCAGCGACCGAACCTATATAAACGTCATATACTTCAGCGCCCAAGGGATCAGTTGCACTAAATTGCGTTATAATTGTTCCCCTACCCCCCTCTTGAGATGTTGGTGATGTATAAACTTTTGTAATAGCGGCATCAACTGGCCTTATCGCTATTAGTTTTGCATTAGTTGTCATGCTTCCCACTTCCCTTATTAATTCTTCTATTAATTCGGCAAATCTGTCTGTTGGTGTCCCATCTTCTTTTAGCCAACGCTCTCCACGCTGCATGAAATTAAGAGGCATTTTTAACCTTAGCCTCTAATCTAAAGAATGTTGTCTCAACGGGCTCATGTGTTTGGAACTTTAAAACTCTGTTCCTCTCGATTTTGCCCATTCTTTGCCATACTATTCTCCGGCCATAATTACCAACCTCACCCATTTCTCTAGGTAGAGTTGGCGTGAAATTTAAACCGTTTCCTGAATATGAATGCTGAACTACTGGATTAGTGCTTAAAGCATTACCAACACCCGAAGCCATAACCATTTCATATTCATTTACAAAAACTGGCGCGCCTTCAAAATTGAAGGGCTGTGTTGTAAACTCTCTTGTCAATGTGTCGCCATACTCTGTATATATATTTGGGTCTATAATTCCTATTTTTCCTGTTCGCTCATCTCCTACATATATTTGATTGAACGCTCTGACAACTGTATTAGCTCTCCATCTTGTTCCTTCTGTTTGCCTCTCATGCCAGATAGACCTCCCTTTTCTTTGTGAAGCCGTTACTTGATATACAAAGGTTCTATTTGAAAATGTAAAGCCTACATACTCCTCGCCCTCAGTTTGATAGCTCCAAGCAAATACTCCTTTTATTTCTGTATCTCCCAAATCTTGCATAAAATGATCAATTGCTGGCGTAGAAACCTTAATTGCTCCATTTCCAGTAAATTGCCAAATAGACACCTCTTGTTGATCGCCACCACCCATAAAATAAAAAGTATTATTAGCTTTGACAACTCCAAACCGAGCCGCCAACCCTCTCTCAACCGTTCCTGTGGGGATGGTAGCAAATGGGAATCCTGAACCGCCAACAGTTTGATAAGGTTGAATTGTCTCAGTTCCTAAAGCATATAGCTGCCCATTACTAACCTCTAATGCATTTATTATATCTGGGTCTACTTCTGCAGTTCCAAAATCGGTCGGTGTAAAAGTTATACCATCTAAATTTGCATTAAAAATTATGCTTTCAGTGCAAAATACAAAGAAACTATCTTTAAATTTAACATCAATTGCAGGGCCTAAAAAATTAGGGTCTAAGTTTAAATTTAGTGTGCTAGTAGATATATCAAAATAATAAGAATTACCATCTGGAACAACTATCCATATGATAGTTCTACTTGCTGCCATCTTAACCCGACCGCTGCCTGTAATAGTTCCATAATTAGTAACAATTCCCAATGAATCAACGCTAATAAATGAATTTTCTTGCACGAAATATGGCAAGCCTTGGGCCTCTATAGCGCCTCTACTAGTATCTAATAAAGTGTCAACTTCCTCTCTTATTCCATCCGTTGAACGCAATGCTGTAGGGCTATAAGCTGGAGATTCAGGCACTACAGGACGCAAATTAACACAAACTAAATCTGCCAACTGTGGAGAAAATGATTCATACCATCCATTTGCTATATCTACCGATATTCTAGCCATTAAGAGCCTCTAAAATTTGGCTGTATATTTAAACTTGTTATCTCTTCATCCCAACCTAATATATCTTCTAAAAATTTAGCCGCCTTAACATCTATTCTATCTAACTTATCCAATGGCGCGTCATATTCTGGCCCAATCATTGAAGCCAAACCCCATATCAAAGGTTGAGCCCATTCAATAGGGAAATCAGGGGTATTTGATGTCGTATCAAAATCCTCTATAGTTTGCTGAAATGTGAACTTTAAAACCTGCCTCACACTATCGGATGTCTGCCATATGTAAATTTGGCCATTTTCTAATGTTGGCTGATAATAAAAGTTAGTCGGCGTTCCTTGAGATGTTTTATTTGTTTGAGCAAAATATTCTTGCCTTGCCCATTTGTTTAATGGAACCTCAGTATTAGAATCTAATCTTGTTCGCCTTGCATCCTCTATTCTTAGGGGTCTTTCTAAAATAGTTGTATATGTAAATATACTATTATCAATTGCCGCCGAATCTGTTAATGGGTCTGTAATAGTTAATCCAGTAGGTGAATCAACAGTTACTATAGTTGTCCATTGTCTTGTCCCATCATCCAGCTCAATCCCTATAAAATCACCCGCTGTCATGTTAGCTGTATTCGCAACCACTAAAACAGTATCCGTTGCTATTGCCAATGAATTTAATTCAGTGTTAATAAAATCGTCTTCTAAAGTAGCCTCCGCTCCATCTGGTCCTAACAAATATGAAGAAATGCCGGCATCTAAAAATAACACCCCCTCTGCTCTTTTCCATAAATGCAGCCCTTGAGATTGCCAATTTTTAACCATTATATTAAGCGATTCTAACCCGTCTGATATCTCGTTGTTTGTCAGAGGTATTTCTGCCGCTCGTTCTGCAATCAGAGCTAAAGCCTTACGAATTATTTTATCCGCTGTAATATTGAAATCTATAGAGCCGCTTGTAGCCATTATATTTTTCCGTTTAAACTATTAGGGTCTACTGAAGTAACAAATTTAACTTTGGGCCTTACTCTTGTAGGCTTTACGCCAATCCTCTCAGATCGAGCCCTTAGCTCTAACTGTGGATGTTTAGGGTCCCAATCCAAATTATCAGTTACAATCCCATCCCAAGTAATCCTAACCTTATCTGATCGTATTTTACGACCTCCAACATCATCAATTAATTGATGTAGTCCAGGCTGTGGTTTTAATAATCCAGCAGTCATAATTTATACCTCATCAGAAGAAGTTTTTATTTTCCTTACAATATTGCAAATATGTATAAATGCTTCTTCATTATCAACACCTATAGTTTTAGATGCCTCATTTAATAAGTTTATGATCGTTTGTTTTTCGTTTTCTTCTAAATCTAACATTCTATTAACCTATTAATTTATAAACAATTGCTGTTGAACGAACCAGCAAAAAGCCAAAAATTGATGCTATCCATGCAACACTCGATCCCTGTTGTTCTTTTGCTTCTTCATAAACACTCAAAGCAAACTTTATATCATCTTTAGTATTGGGGCCATTATCCCAATCGATATCATGGTTTTGACAAGACTTTTCAAAATTTAGCCCCATCCATTTTAAAACTTTTCCCATCATCCACGAAAAAAACTGTGATATAACTCCATCCCCTGCGGGACCACAGAAGCTTTCGCGGCGATACATTAGAATTCACCATTTTTATTATGGTAGCGCATTTGTCCATTCTCCCGAATAGTCATAATTATTAATAGATTCCGCATCTTCTAAAAGAGAAACCATATCCTTATGATATCTACAAGTTTTGTAAATATTCCTTACAGGCTCAGATAATGTAAGCCTAAGTCCTTTTAATTGGCTCAAAGTAAAATTATGTTCAATATTATCTACTGACCACCACTCATGAGTAAAACTACCGGGACCGTTAATTTCCTCCACATCTTTTCCGTTTGATATAACAGTTCCCAAATCGGTTCTTGTTTCTCTATCGGCTTGATAATATAGCTCCGATGGTAGAGGCGGTGAATTATAAGGAAGACCAGATACAAGAATCGAATCCCTGTAGTCATTAAGTTCTTGTTTCTTATCTTTTTTGGCAACTTTAATATAGTAAGGGCTGCCTATATGTACATTCATTAACTCTTCTAAAGAATCATTTATAGCTTGAGAAAAAACAGTTTCATTCGGGAATAAAAAACAAATAGAATCCGCGCTTTTTTTAAAATGAAACCCTTGGCAATCTAAAGGCGATTCATCAATATCTTGTTGCAGCGCATTATAATTAATGCCGTTTGAAAAATGATTGGAATATGTAAAAGGGTATTTAAACATTTTCTACTTTCTCCAGCGTTATTGATGTGTTCCACATAGCCGCTTCAACTCCACCAGAACTAGCCGCAAAAGAAAAAACAACGTCTATATCACCGTCAGCGGCAAGGGTGAAAGGATATGATTGCTTGAATATATGTTTTTGACTTGTCCCTCTTCCGTCCCCGTCATTGCCTCCTGAATCCTGCGGCTCCATTCTAAAAACTTCATTGCTTGTACCTTGAAGGGTTCCATCTATCTCCGCTCTAAATATAATACTTGAGTTTGTGGAATCGTAGGATTGGTTTGTTTCAAAATGTATTCGATAATCACCCGCTTTATTTCCCACAAAAGTATCATTTATTTTGTCTGAAAAACTTGTTGTTGTATTAACATCAATAGCGTTATCACTTAAAACTTTTGGTAGAATCTGATTAATTATTGGATTGCTTGGATTGGTGTTATCGACTGATATATTTTCACCTTCCGAAACACTAGATACAAAAGCTACATAAGTTCCTGCTCCCGTTAATGCGTTTGCTGCCCCCGCTCCAGTTGTTAAAGCAACGCTGTTAAAACTTGTTCCTGTCCAAGTGCTGATACTTGTTACAGGTCCGGTGATCGCGCCCCCACTCAAATTTAACTTTGCATCTAATGCTGTTTGTAAATCGGTTTGACTAGATAAAGTCCCTGTAATTGATCCCCATGCCGAAGATGTTGATACCGGATTGTAGTTTCCTTGCTCATCGAGAAAATTAGTGGCTGAACCTCCAGTTGTTAAAGCTACACCATTAAAAGATGTTCCTGTCCAACTGCTAACGCTTGTAACTGGGCCAGTCATTGCGCCGCCTGATAAATTCAGCTTTAGATTTAAAGCGGTTTGCTGGGCTGTGCTTACTGGTTTATTTGCATCACTTGTATTGTCAACATTGCCCAAGCCGATATCACTGGGAACAGGAAAG
>SMXG01000096.1 GCA_004356775.1 Betaproteobacteria bacterium
CCTGCCGTATTCAAATCGGTATCGCCAGCGTGGAATGATCAAAACCTTCTCAGTCTTTCTCGTGTGATCCATAGCCATTGTATTCTTGCGCATGTCCGTGCAGCATCGCCCGGATTACCGGTGACACAGTTGAATTGTCATCCTTTCGCATGGGAACAATTTACATTCATGCATAATGGTAGCATTAGAGAATTCCAGACAGTTAAACGGCAGCTCCGGCGCGAATTATCGGATTCAAGCTATGCATGGTTGCAAGGCACGACGGATAGTGAAACTATTTTTGCTTTGTTCGCAGATATTTACTCTGCGCTCAAAGGTGAGTCCTCAACAGAAAAAATGGCGACGGCAGTATTGGCTACCATAGAGTCAATTGAGGTATTACTTAAATCTGCTGGACATACAGCAGGATGTGATCTTAACTTGGCAGTGAGCGATGGAAGGTCAGCTGTTGTATCAAGGTACAGTACTAAAGGCGCGACACCGAATTCACTGTATGTCAATACCGGTCACCGTTACACCTGCGAAGCTGGCAGCACAAAACTATTTCCTTGTGAAGAACCGACTGTGCTGGTGGCGTCGGAGCCGCTGACGCCGGATGCAAGCTGGCATTTGGTTGAGACAAACCACATTGTCGTGGTTAACGAATTGTTAGAGGTAGATATTCGACCTGTAGGCATCCATTAACCAGTACTAACTTCGAAGATATTGATATTGATAGTAGTAATTCTCGGGAACACTTGCCAAAATTGTATTTACCCATTCCTCATTAAATAAATCGTTAAAAGATAAGGAAAGTGCAAATTTTCTTCTTGGTCCGTGTTTTAATTCTCCATCTACCAGTGCGAAAAGACCCTCAAGATCCTTCTCTCTCACGAGTTTCTGTATTAACAACCCAAACTCATACGCGTCTTCAGCGGAATGATCACCCCGAAACCTTGCATGTCTATCATCCTCCGTTGTGTAGGGCGATGCTGCCTGAGTAGAGAAAACAAAGATGAATATAAATGTAAATAGTAGAAAAAATGTTTTTAAAATATCTTTATCCTTAATTCTCTAAAACGCTGCACTTTTCTTAATTTATTAGATTTCATATTTGGAACCAAGTAAATGCGGCCAGCACCTTGCTGACAAAATTCTTCCAGCATATTCAAATAGAATTTCCCCTGGGTATTTTGTAAGTGAATCGCAGTTCCACCCTTTGCTTTCCAACCAGCACTTTCAATTCTTCCATAATCCCTAATCGCCTGTTCTACTTCTTCTGGCTTTGTACTTACCTGTAAGCGAGTGGTTACAGCATCTTTTTCGATGCCTGTTTCTTTGCGTTCTCATGTTTTGACGTAAACGTCTACCACGAGACTTCCAGTAAGAATCAAAATCTCCCTGTAACGAAATTCTTGCGGTCTGAATATAGTCCAGCGTTTTCAATGTGCCATGATCCTGCGGTCGCGGCACTAAATCCGAGTCTTGTTGTGTGATCCCGAGAACCAATGGATATCCAGGCAATTTCTTGATCAGAGTGGAAAGTAGCATGGGCCAATCAACGCCAGTACGATGTATCCAGATACTAAGCGGCGCCTGTGACGGCTGAAAAGTTATCCATCTTCCTCGGTTATCTGGAGAAAGTACCGCCATTGCTAATAGAGTATTATCGCCCTCATAACAAACAAGGATTTCGTTGCCACTACTAAATGCGTGAAGCATAGTAGAAATAAATGCCAACTCGAGCAGCGGCGAGCCTGCACCTTCCTGGTTGAGTCTTCGCCAGCAATCCTGATGATTCTTAAATTCGCTGATGGGATATACTTTCCAGCTCATTTTTTGATGGTCTTATTTGATATAAACACGCCTGAACAGTGTGCGTCCCGGTGACTGTTGCCCCAGGCCGTCTCGGTGATCTGGCCGAATTCTTGCACCAGCCGAGCAGTGTCGATCGCAACCAGGAGTTTCAGGAAAGATTTCTTTGTATAGGCCACGCCCAGATCCTGGAGGCAGCTCCCCTTGTCGGTCGATACGTGTAAGGCGGTTTTCATGTTGTGTACCCCTTCCGGCGAGTGACCCTTGGCCCCTCCCTAGGATGATCCTTTACCGATTTAAAAAAGCGATGCTACAAACACTTTCCTTGAGTAAACGCTAATCACAATACTTAAGTCGGTAAATAAATTCTGTGAAAAAACACACATAAATACCTTTGCACAACTTAATTGATTACATTCGAATGAATCTAAGGTGGGGGGTGATTAAGGAAGGAAGGGGTGGCGAAAAGCCTAGACTAGATCGGGGCTTTTTTGTGCTTACATAAAATGTAAATGGGTAAATATGAACGTCCGCATTAGATCGAAAGCAGTCATTCAGCAATTTTCATTCTAGAAATTTTTTTGCGCCAAAATAGAAAGAGTGTTTTACAAAATAGCGTCAAGGTAGGTTTATGTAGTACCTCTTTATACACCCCCTTTCCCTTCCCAAACTAGTCCCACCCCCCGCCACTTCAGGCATTCTGAGTATCATACAAGCCCGATCCTCTCTTTTGCCTCTCCACGCTCTGTCCTTACTTTTATATCTGTAGTCCACTCGACTAATTCAGTGTCATTATCTTGTTATCTTAAGCAGGACGGTAAGACGAATGGTAAGACCGATAGATCATCTATAAATTAATACGTTTACTATCAATGTATTATCATGGTTAATTGGCGGATACAGCGTCATATATAGTTAGTTGAAAGACCAAAATTACTACCCATAAACATGTCACGTCTAGATTTCCTCACCTGTATGTCGTGCTAGCAGTTGATGCTTTATTTGGGTAGCGCACAAGGTTGTGCGTGCTACGTGTATTTCTTGACCGGGGCAAGCGTGATCTCGGTCTCACACCCAAAGAGTGGCCCTAGTTGCTGGGTACAGTTGCCTTCGGTGGAGTAGCGGGTCCTATCTCCTATTGATGTTGGGTTTGATGTATACCACAGTAGCCTCAGCTTCTTTGTTTCCCAATCTTGAAGGCATATTTACTGCCGTGCTTGCATGGGTCGTGTTCAAAGAAAACACCGATCACAAAATAGTGGGGGGGGATGCTGTGCATTGTGGCGGGTGGGTTACAACTGTCATGCACCGAGCAGGACGGTAGTTTTAGAGTCGGCAGTATGCTGGGTTCGCTGTATATATTAGCAGCCTGTTTGTGTTGGTCCATCGACAATAGTCTGATGCGTAAGGTCTTCGTATCAGACACCCTTTACTGCTGGATTCAGGGGCATAGTTTCGGCAGTGGTCAACATCGGATGGGTACTACTGCTGGGATATACAATTCCTATTTGGCCCGTTAGTGGCACGATTATGTTTATCGAGCTTCTGGGATATGAGTTGAATTTGGTTCTATTTTTGTTGGCGCCACGAGATCTTGGAGCAGCGCGCACTGGGGCTTTGGGGAAGCCCCATTTTTTGGAGCTGTCATTGTAGTTGGGTTTTTTCAAGAAAGTACGCCGGTCTGATTTTGGTGCGCAGAATTGTTGATGGCCATTGGTTTGTATCTACTTGAACGAACAACACGAACACGCTCATCAGCACACCGCCATATGCATGACGAACATCATCGGCACATGAGCGTGCTTTGGTATGAAAAGGAGACGCATGACCATGCTCATGAGCATATGATGTTGGAGCATAGATACAGACATGTGCCAGATCTACATCACAGGCATACCCATATTGAGAAACCAAGTTCAAAGTCTGAGGAAAATAAGGTAACATCATTCAAATAGTAAAAATCGTTTCGTTATGTATCCTACTTTGGAGTTTTTTGTAAAGCATAGTTTCCTACTGGATTCTAGATATTCAAATGCAAAGTTCTTACTCAGTCATGGTTAGTGTTACTGCGAAGCACTTTGGCGACCTTAGTCTTGTTGGTCGAGAACTGAATAAACTAGTTATTTTTTTTATACCGATACTCAGCCGACATCGCGTGTGCCTGCAAACTTTCTCCGTTAGCTAGTACAGAAGCAATTGCGCCGAGTGTAGCTGCACCTTGTTTTGATACTTGGATGAGGTTACTCCGTTTTTGGAAATCGTACACGCCCAATGGTGATGAAAAGCGTGCAGTACCAGAAGTGGGTAGTACATGATTGGGTCCGGCACAATAATCGCCTAGAGCCACGGAAGTGTAGCGTCCGAGGAAAATCGTACCAGCATGCCTAATTTTATCTACCCATTTTTCTGGTTGTTCAACTGATAATTCCAGGTGTTCTGGTGCGATGTGGTTAGCGATATCGCAAGCTTCATCAAGGTTGCGTACCTGAATTAAAGCACCACGATTTACAAGCGAGGAACGTATTACGATTTTGCGAAGCATTCCTTCTAGTTGTCGGTTTATACTTGCTGTGACCGAATCGATGAACTCAGCATCGGGTGATAGTAGAATTGCCTGTGCCAGTTCATCGTGTTCGGCTTGCGAAAATAAATCCATAGCGATCCAGTCAGGGTCGGTCTTGCCATCGCAAATTACCAAAATTTCAGACGGGCCTGCTACCATATCTATACCTACCACACCAAATACTTGGCGCTTGGCTGCAGCAACATAAGCATTGCCAGGGCCGACCAACTTGTCTACCTTTGGAATAGTCTTGGTACCATAAGCAAGCGCCCCAATAGCTTGGGCACCACCGATAGTGAATACACGATCTACCTCGCAGATCATCGCTGCTGCAAGTACCAAGTCATTTTTTTTGTTGTCTGGAGTCGGAACCACCATGATAAGTTCATCTACTCCTGCTACCTTGGCGGGTATCGCGTTCATTAACACTGATGAGGGGTAAGATGCTTTTCCGCCAGGAACGTATAATCCGACGCGGTTTAGAGGGGTTATTTTCTGGCCAAGTAGCGTACCATCAAGTTCAGTATAGCTCCAGGATTTCACCAACTGTTTTTTATGGAAGGTGTGCACTCGATCCGCAGCTTGCTCTAGGGCTTCCCGTTGAAACGCAGGCAGGATCTGCAAGGCTTGTTGTAGGTCTTTTTTGGGCAATTCAAGTTCTGCTATCGAGATCGCATCCAGATGGTCAAAACAGCGCGTATATTCTAACAGGGCCTCGTCGCCGCGTTTTTTTATGTTTGCCAGAATATCGGCGACCGTTGAATCTACTGCCGCATTCTGTACACCTTCAAAGGCTATTGTTTTTTCTAATGCCGCAGTGAACCCGCAATCGGTGGAAGATAGCCGCTTAATCTGGATCATAAGAGCAGGTTTCCGACTCTGTGTCTCCGCTTTTGGCGTGCCACACTATTTTTCTTAGCTGCTACTGAGAACGCCTCCAGCATCGGCTGTATTACTTCTCTTTTTACCTTTAATGCTGCTTGGTTGATAATCAATCTGGCTGAAACTGGCATAATCTCTTCAACCGCCTTAAGATTATTAGCCCTAAGTGTGTGGCCGCTGGAAACTAGATCTACAATTGCATCTGCCAGTCCTACCAGCGGAGCAAGTTCCATCGATCCATAGAGTTTAATGAGGTCAACATGCATACTCTTTTCAGCAAAATGTTCCTGTGCTGTATGCAAATACTTAGTTGCTATCCGTAAACGTGCTCCCTGGCGTACGGCTGCTTCATAATCAAAACTATTACGCACCGCAACTATCATGCGACAGCGGGCAATATTCAAATCTAAAGGCTGATAAAGTCCTGCGCCACCATGTTCAACTAATACATCTTTTCCTGCTATACCTATGTCCGCCGCACCATATTGCACATAAGTTGGTACGTCGGAAGCACGTACGATAATAATGCATACGTCGGCGCGATTAGTGTCAAGTATTAGTTTACGTGACGTTTCAGGATCATCGAGCGCAACGACACCCGCTGCTTTCAGCAGTGGCGCAGTTTCATCAAAAATACGACCCTTTGAAAGGGCAATAGTAATGCCAGTCATAATGGGCCCATTAAAAAAGTATTTTATAGCAGAGAGCTAATATCTGTTGCGGCAAATATCTTTAATTTATACGTTTGATTTTTGCTCCCAACCAAGACAATTTTTCCTCGATTCGCTCATAGCCGCGATCAAGGTGATAAACACGGTCAATGATGGTTTCGCCTTGTGCAATTAGGCCGGCTAATACTAAACTGGCAGAGGCACGCAGATCGGTGGCCATGACGCTTGCACCGTCGAGATTAGTTACACCGCGTACCACCGCAGTATTGCCCTCAACTTCAATACAAGCGCTCATACGTTTCAATTCCTGTGCATGCATAAAACGATTTTCAAATATAGTTTCGGTGATTATTGCAGTGCCCTCTGCTACGCTGTTTAACACCATGAATTGTGCTTGCATGTCTGTAGGAAAAGCAGGGTAGGGTGAAGTTCGTAGGCTCACAGATTTCAAAGCATTATTCATTTTTAAACTGATCCAGTCCTCTCCTGATTCAATCTCTGCGCCAGATTCTACCAGTTTATCAAGTACTGCATCGAGTATGTCTACACGTGTTTTCTTAAGGTGAATTTCACCACCACTAGCGGCAGCTGCTACTAGGAAAGTGCCTGTTTCGATACGATCAGGCATAACTTGATAGGTTGTGCTATGCAGAGATTTGACCCCTTCAATAGTGATGATACCACTTCCTGCGCCGTAAATTTTTGCTCCCATTGAGACAAGACAGTTAGCAAGATCTGTAACTTCTGGTTCACGTGCTGCGTTTTCTAATACTGTAGTTCCATCAGCTAAAGTTGCCGCCATCATTAGATTTTCGGTGCCGGTAACAGTGACAATATCCATAACGATATGTGTACCAATAAGCTGATTTGCTTTCGCATGGATGTAGCCATGTTCGATGTCGATCTTCGCACCCATCGCTCGTAGACCTTTAATGTGCTGGTCTACCGGACGTAAGCCAATGGCGCAGCCGCCAGGTAGGGAGACTTTCGCTTTGCCTGCACGTGCCAGCATTGGCCCTAGCACTAAGATGGCAGCTCGCATTGTTTTTACCATTTCGTAAGGAGCAACTAAGCTGGAAAGATGCGCAGCAGTTAATGAAATCCCAAATTTCTTATCTATTGAAATGTTTATTCCTATTTGCTCAAGCAGGCCCATCATTGTGATTACATCCTTAAGATGTGGTACATTTTCTATCCTGAGAGTTTCGCGAGTGAGAAGAGAAGCACACAGGATGGGTAGCGCAGCATTTTTTGCACCAGAAATATACACTTCTCCTGAAAGAGGAGTGCCGCCATGTATGATCAGTTTTTGCATGGATCAGAAATATTATATTTGAACATTTATGCTAATCTTTCTTATATATTGGTGGTGCTTGGTAATATAGCCATGAATATTACCGGTTGAAATGTATCATAATTCTCTTCATCATATC
>SMXG01000097.1 GCA_004356775.1 Betaproteobacteria bacterium
ATGCCAGGGAAAAACCAACCACTCAGAGTTGTACCCGTTCCTGATCGAAATGTTAGAGTGTGCGCACCCAAGTCTGTGGGCGGTGATCCTGTCTCCACCCGGTAGGGCCTGGTAAGAATGTCGCCCACCCAGTAAACTGCACCAATAAATGCAACAAATAAAACCACAGTAAAGAAAATGACGAAACGGCGCATTTCTAAGCAAACTAGTAGCTTGAGAGGGTTATCATTGTCTTAATTTACTAATTCCTTACCAATCATAATATTATCCAAAAAAACATCTGGTCTAATTTCTTCGAAATACCCCGAATAATCCCAACAGAGTGATTGGATGTTATCGGATTGTTTTAGAAGCTTAGTGCGATCGTCTGTTTTGGTACGGAACAGATAGTCACAAATGACTGCAATCGACCCAAAGCAGGCATTTAGAATAAGATGTTTATAATATGCTATCCATAATCATAACGACCAAAAAATTCTCTTGTGACTTCTATTTTATCTATTTATTTTCAATTGCCTTGCTTACAAAAATCGTGAAGAGTATAAATTAAGTATTCGTTTTCTTTAATTTGGGAGAATGTAACTGAACGTAAGGAAAATGAAGTATGGAAAAGACAGCAAAACTAGCAGCCTTAGCAACGGTAAGTTTGTCACTCGCGACAAAAACGGCATTGGATGCCGAATTGATTGCCGATAAACCTAAATTCTAGGACAATACGTTTTAACCCAAGGCAAAAAAGAATACCCCAACCACCTCGGCTTTAACGGCCTCTATATCCAGGCTATCCGGCCTGGGGGAAATAGTGAAGCGGGACTTTCACCGAATTAAACGAGATAGTGCATCACCACTGCAAGGCCTATGATGACGGAAAGCTTATTTGCCAAATGTTTCACTCAAGGATGAAAGACCAGGACAAACCCATCGGATTTGAATATATCATCACAGCAGAGCAGTACGCAGAACTTCCGAGAACGAGAATAAATTATGGCATTATCATAAGATCGAGAGATCCTACATGCCAAGGCGGCCCTACCGGATCTCACAGCTGATGAGGTCGCCAAACTCCTGCCCTTAATAAACAAAACCTACGGCAAGATTGTGTACTTTTGGAAAATGGGCAACATGTATCCGATAGACGAGCCCTTCATCCTCAAGATCCATAAGCTTCCGGAAAGAAACTGATAGACCGTTGAGCGAAAAACGGCGTAGGAATTTTCTCATGAACATGATTCGTTGGTACCAGGCTTCCATGTTGTTGTGTGCGCTAGTCACCGTCCATAGTTTTGCTCAGCAAGAACAAAGTCATTTGGACTCTCTGAATACGATTAAGATAGAAAGATTGACTGGCGTTAAAGGCAAATTGGATACCGCCGAGAACGTTTTTAAGATCAGTGTTCCACGAACCGATCTTGCTGTGATCGTAGCCGGCATCAAAATGGTTCCCCCGATGGGACTTACTTCGTGGGTGGCATTTAAATCGGCGGGTGATCAGATTATGGTAATGGGCGACATAGTGTTGCTGGAGCAGCAGGTTAATCCGGTGCTGAGCATAGCGCTGGACAACGACATAAAAATCACCGCCTTGCACAACCATTTCCTTTGGGACACGCCGAAAGTGATGTTCATGCACATTGGTGGTATAGGCGATCTGGAAAAGCTTGCGACGGGCGTGGGTAAAATTTTTCTGGAAATAAAAAATACCAGTGGCGGCAAGACTCATGTGTCCCACACGCCTTTCGTTTCTAGCAAGACTTCGCTTGATCCGAAAGTGATCGAAACGATCATAGGCGTTCCAGTCGAGAAGGCCAGTGAAGTCTACAAAGTGACCATAGGTCGGACAACCGCGATGGCTGAGCACGATGCCGGTAAGACAATGGGCGTTAATACGTGGGCGGCATTTTCAGGTAGTAATAAAAATGCCGTCGTAGATGGCGATTTTGCCATGCTTGAGTCAGAGTTACAAGGCGTATTAAAAGCCTTGCGTAGTACGGGAATTTTTATCACCGCGATTCATCACCACATGACCGGAGAATCGCCTAAAATTGTTTTCTTGCATTATTGGGGCACTGGCTCCGTAAGTGACTTGGCCAAAGCCATTAAAACCGCGCTAAACAGTCAAGCAAGCGACTAGAAGATTACGAATCAAATGGATTACCTGTGAACGCCAGAAAATCAACTGTATTGAAACCTAAATCCTTACCAAGGTCATGGGAAATATGAATGTCCAATTTTGGTACAAAGCAGACATTCATATTTTTCTAAAATGACAACGGAAATCGAGGCAGGAATCGGCAATGTTTGTATGAATTAATTTATTTTTCATCCCGGCTTGTCTCCCAGCAGGAATTAATTTGTCAATACAATAGCGAGCGCTATTTGAGACAAAATGAAACGTTAGCAGATAAGCGAGATCATCGTCACGTGCGAGACTACCGTTAACCCAGAAAAAGAATGGAAAAGTATTGGCAACTATGACCAATTTTTCACTTTGGTGGTACGGGCTAGGATTATACCTAGTCGGATACTTCGGTACCTGTATATACCTAGTCAAAACTTTCGACATTTCAAAACAGGGGCAGAAATTTGAATACTTTGTTGCTTTCGTCGTGGCCATAATCTGGCCCATCATTCTTTTCAGCCACTTCATTCTACCTCTGTTTAAAGAAGTCTCATCCAATAAAGCGATATCCTATAGCGATCTTCGCCGCGAGCAAAAAATAGATAAAGATAAAGATAGAGAAGATTCAAACTCCAGAGAACATATGAAAATAAAGAAATTAGAGGATCCAGAGGAATGAATAATAAGTGATGAGCTGGCCAAAATCCTAGATCGTTTGAGGAGTAATATTGAATTTGCATAGTTAACTGAATCAAGGCGACGGGAATCACACTACAGGCTACAGCCCATACCATAAACCACTTTAAATATTATTTGTTTTCAATGTACCGTCAAATATACTAACAAATTCATTGGATGCTATTAGATTGCAAAGGATACTTAGGACTGTCCGTTTTGACACAAAGCGGATACTCGTAATTGGCGGCAAATATTAGCTTAATAACTACCAATTCGCCATACACAAGTGTTTGGAATATTAACAGTGCATCAGAATTTTTAATCCATCTGTGTACCATCGTTATCACAAAAGTTTGTTCACCTAAATCGAATTCATCACCTAATGAAGGTCACATAGAAAATGATTTAAGTTGATACTTTTGCTGACAGGGAAACGGTCCCTCTATAAACCAATGTTTGCAATTCTCGTGGGATAGAGCAGAAATCTGGCTACCTCTAGTCTCGAATTCATCATGCCAACATATATTACCTTGATGGTCCCGAAGAATAGATTTTGCGGTTTCCAGGGTAAATTTATTTTCATTTAGCTGACATAGTTGCCTGACTCGTCCTTCCCTACAGTCAGGGGAAAGAGGATCTTCATTCATTCCAACTGAGAAGTGCTGAGCAAAATTAAAATCTGATCGGTTTGATAAGTGTCCTTCTTCTATGATTACGCGATTTAATTCTGCATGGCGAAGATCCCCTTTTCCATTGATGCTGAGGTTATTCGATATCGATCGGGTTCCGCTAGTAATTTTTTCAGCAACCCAATAGTGACCAGCGGTTTCCAAAATCCACGCTTCATTTTTATCCGCAATAAGAAATGAGTTATGATAGTTAAAGACAAAATGTTCGGCACAATTCCCACCTTGTCCATACTTTTCTAATAGTTCCACGATGGCTCCTAAAGCCCCTACAGCCGTTGCTCCTCGCTCGAGCCCTAGCCTCACCAGATCCATTCCGAGTAATCCCCTATCGCTATATGGCTGAGTTGTCCATACGGCTTCATTGCCAATCACGACTCCCTGTTCGTTTGCCCCCATTTCCGCACCCCACATCCATCGTGGTTTGGAAAGAATAACCGCAAAGGTTTGTTTGGCTTGGGAAATTTGAAGGTGAGAACACTGCACTACTGCTCTAGAGGAGTAGTTTTGAGCCGGGAATGCCACAATATCCTGAATCTCACCCTTGGGACGATCACTATTTTTACCAAATATTATTTCCCTGCCAAGGGTAGTATCAGATAATGCTACAAACGTATCACACATGTAATAATCTCATCGAAATATGAATATTCTGATCCGGTGATCTGTGGTTACCCTGCGGTTTTCGACGACGACATCAATATCCGTTTTGGGTCAGCTTATGACTTTCGCTACGGATTTGATGAATGACCGTTTCTGAGCTTTCGCACCTGCGGCGCCTATCGACAGTTTGTTGCGTCGACCGGTGGAACGCACAGTTGCCGAATACGGACGCCCACAAACCCTTTGAGCTTGTCCATTTTGCCTATTGTCAATTTTTTTCATTATGTTTTATTCTAATGATAGTGTAGCAGATTGTTTAGCCTGAGCTGCCATAAACCTGTCACATATAAATGACCGCTTTCAATCTAAAGTGGACATTCAATAAATCATGCGGATTTATTAAGAAATGGTTCGTTTAACCCTCCAAGTGCACGATCTAACAATTTCCTAGTGTTAATATAATAATCTTACGACAAAGACTACGTGCATCATAAGTATCTCGCAGCTTATAGCCAGCTTATAAACAGAAATGAATGAAGTTCTATAAATATAATCAATATTCAAATTGTGCTAACGTTACTCACTTAGAATCGTATAGAGTTAAAGTGTTTATTCCATTTTTGTGAATAATCCAGGCTAGTGTAATTCCTTGTTACCAGATGTTACTCTCGGCTGCGTTGTTCAGAGAAAACTCTCTTTGAAAATACGATTTTTAACTCTACCCAACGCCAACTCGATATCTGAAATTAGTCATGCTGGAACTGCGCCATATTGGCAAAGCTTATGCAAATGGTCAGCGAGTGCTGACCGATTTATCCTACACTCTTGGTGACAAGGAGTATGTATCGATAATGGGTGAGTCCGGAGTCGGCAAATCAACACTGCTGAATCTGATTGCCGGTTTGGATACCCCTGACTCGGGCGAGATACTGATCGACGGCATCACCATAACATCACTGGATGACGATGCAGCGACTCGCCTGCGACGCAAACAGTTTGGCTTCGTCTTTCAGGCATTTCATATCCTGCCGTATCTGACTTTGCGTCAGAACATAGCTCTGCCCTTGTTGCTGAATGGCGCCCCCAGAAAACTGATTGAAGAACGCACTACGCAAATGCTAGGGGAGATCGGCTTACACGGCAGAGGACAGAATTTCCCGCACCAACTTTCCGGGGGGGAATTGCAGCGGGTCGCCATCGCCCGGGCATTGATACATCGCCCTAAATTGATACTAGCCGATGAACCGACGGGCAATCTTGATTCAGACACTGCGCAACAAATTCTCATGCTAATGCGCACGGAAATCAAGGAGAATGGCGCATCTGGCATCCTAGTCACCCATTCTCACGCAACTGCCACAACAGCAGACAAAGTGCTGGTGCTAACAAAAAACGGACTTGCTCCGATTGAGTCAGCACATACGAAAGATTCACATCAAAGAAGATGAGAAACGGCACGCTGTCCAGCTGGTTATTATTGGGCGAATGGAAGGCTCATCTGGTGCAAGCTGCTGTAGTCATCACTGCAATCGCACTCGGTGTAGCGCTCGGGTTTGCAGTGCATCTGGTTAACACGGCCGCGATCAACGAATTTTTGGCCGTTACCAAGAGTCTTTCCGGCCAATCTGACCTGCAAGTACGCGGAACACAAGCAACCTTTGACGAGCTACTATATCCAGCTTTAGCGCAACGTAACGGTGTCGAACTTGCCAATCCAGTATTGGAACTTGATGTGGCCATCCCCGGAACTACAGGCGATCGGAAAAACACCACTTTAAAAATTCTCGGACTTGATATTTTCCGTGCCTCGAGCATCTCGCCTAACTTGATAGGTATGCCAGCCGAAGACAGACAATTTGATACTCTGGCGAACGATGCTATTTTTCTTTCTCCTGCCGCAATGGAATGGCTGAGGGTAAAGAGGGGCGATCCTTTACAACTGCGTGTGGGAACACAAACTGTTATGCTGCGCGTCGCGGGTGGCCTGGTGCGAACCCGTGCGGGACAACGTATTGGAGTAATGGATATAGGCGCGGCGCAGTGGCGATTCAACCGTATAGGTGAGTTGTCGCGCATCGAATTAAAATTGATGCAAGGTATCAATCACGACGTATTTAAAGCGGTGTTGACGCAGGAATTGGGCGGACAATACCTTGTCATTGAAACCGCGGATCAGGAAGCGCGTGTTGCCAATATGTCACGTGCCTATCGCGTCAATCTGAACATGCTGGCCTTAGTGGCACTATTTACCGGCGCATTCCTGGTATTCTCCACGCAGGTGTTGTCGGTCGTACGGCGGCGTCACCAGTTTGCGTTGCTGCGAGTGCTCGGACTAACACGTAGGCAATTGCTAGGCCAAATCTTATTGGAGGGAGCAATCCTTGGTACCATTGGCTCGTTGCTCGGTCTTGCCTTAGGCTACGTGATGGCCACGATGACATTGAGCGTTTTTGGGGGAGAGTTGGGAGGGGGATTTTTCACGGGGATACAACCAAGTGTGCATTTTGACTCATTTACGGCAACGATCTTTTTCATTCTAGGGTTGGGCGTCACCTTGTTGGGTAGCGCCGCCCCTGCCTGGGAAGCAGCAAATACCCATCCCGCACCGGCACTCAAATCCGGAGGTGAAGAGGCAGCACTCATGAAATTGGAAACACCCTGGCCAGCTCTAGCTTGTTTAGCATTAGGGGGTTCGCTTACACAATTGCCACCGATTTTTGATTTACCGATCTTTGGTTATCTTGCAATAGCGCTGTTACTGATCGGCGGCATTGCACTCATGCCGCGTCTTTCGGCATTAATTTTCTCAGCTGTATTTTTGGTGGTAACCCGGCGATCTGCTACCATAACGACACTGGCGCTAACACGGCTGGCCAATGCACCCAATCAGGCTGCTGTTGCTTTGGGTGGAGTGCTGGCAAGCTTTAGCCTAGTGGTTGCGATGGCAATCATGGTCACCAGTTTTCGGGTATCGGTGGATAATTGGCTGAAGCATATTCTACCTGCCGATTTATACGTACAAACTGCAGCAAGCGGCGATACGCGTGGCCTTACACCGGATGAAGTAAAAGTTCTCTCCGCTACATCCGGCATCTCCCGTGCGGACTTTTTCCGCTCATCGAAACTAATGCTCGACCCAACCCGGCCCAGCATTGTGCTGATTGCCCGGCCTATTGACATGACTGATCCCGGCAATACCTTGCCGATGACAGATGAAGCAATTGTGCCCGCTCTGCTCCCGAAAGATGCGATACCCATCTGGGTATCAGAAGCAATGGTTGATCTATATGGTTATACGCTTGGCAAGCGGTTAACGTTGCCGATAGGAGTTTCTGCGTCTAGCTTTGTTGTCGCCGGTGTGTGGCGCGACTATGGGCGGCAATTCGGTGCAATACAGATGCAGCTAACTGACTATCAAGCACTGTCTGGCGATCTGAAAGTAAATGATGCCGCGCTTTGGCTGCAAACTGATGTTACACCCTCTCAGGTGATTACATCTTTGAAACGCTTGCCATTTGGCAGCGCCTTAGAATTTTCGGAGCCCAGCCAAATCCGTGCGTTAAGCTTGAATATTTTCGACCGCAGTTTTAAGATAACTTATTTGCTGGAAGCAGTCGCAATTATTATAGGACTGCTGGGTGTAGCGGCGAGTTTCTCGGCACAAACTTTGGCACGTACTAAAGAGTTCGGAATATTGCGCCATATCGGCGTAACGCGCCGCCAGATTCTCAGTATGCAGGCGATCGAAGGCGGCCTGCTAACTGGACTTGGCATTGTACTCGGATTTGTACTCGGTTGGTGCATCAGCCTGATTCTCGTCTTTATCGTGAATCCGCAGTCGTTCCATTGGACCATGCAGCTAAACCTGCCGTGGAAAGGATTGATAGCAGTGGCCCTGGTATTGCTTGTGTCGGCTGCCTTAACTGCACTGGTATCAGGACGTCATGCAGTCTCGGGCAATGCAATACGTGCGATAAGGGAAGATTGGTAATGCAATTTTTTAAACACCATCTTGGCCATATTGGTTGTCCTCGCAGTGATGAACACCGAGTCATGTTATTCGAAAGAATGATATTTTTCTCGTTATATCTGGTTGCTGCCTGCGCTTTTGCTGAGCCACTTCGGTTGCCTCCTCAGTTTTCCCCAGTTACCCCTGATTTAGAGCTTACTTTCCCCCACGACTTCGGTGCCCATCCAGGTTTCCGCACCGAGTGGTGGTACGTAACGGGTTGGCTGGAGACTCCCGATAAAAAACCGCTTGGCTTCCAGATTACTTTTTTTCGCATCGCTACAGTGTCCGACCGGGCCAATCCAAGCCGCTTTGCACCCAAACAACTTATTATTGCGCACGCAGCGCTGTCCGATCCAGACGTGGGGAAGTTGTTACATGACCAAAAGAGTGCACGCGAGGGCTTCGGTCTGGCTTATGCCAAAGAAGGCAATACCAATATAAAGCTGAATGATTGGCACATGATACGTGAAGAAAACGGCCACTATCAAACCATAATAAAAGCGCACGACTTTACGTTTCACTTGTCACTGATTCCCTCACAACCACTGATGCTGCAGGGAAATAATGGCTTTTCACGCAAGGGACCACGACCGGAGCAAGCCAGCTACTACTATAGTGAACCGCATTTACAAGTCACAGGAACAATTATACATCATGACAAGCCAATAACCGTCATCGGTACTGCTTGGCTTGACCACGAATGGTCTACAGCATATCTCGACCCGAGTGCTGAAGGATGGGATTGGGTCGGAGCAAATCTTGACGATGGCTCCACCCTGATGGCATTTCGAATTCGTAGTAAAAATGATGATGAGGTATGGGCATATGCAGTACTACGAGACGCATCCGGACGCATTACGCAGTTTACGCCGGAACAGGTACGATTTGATCCAAAGCGTACTTGGCGTTCGCCGCGCACGGGTGCTACTTATCCAGTGTCTATGCGGATTCAAACCGGATCGACCGAATGGCTACTCACACCCTTACAGGACGATCAAGAACTGGACTCGCGACAATCGGTGGGTGCAGTTTATTGGGAAGGAGCAGTCACAATCACCCGCGATGGTAAACCCGCTGGCCGCGGTTATTTTGAAATGACCGGTTATGTAAAGCCACTTAAGCTATGAATACGATCACCTCCAAGATTCACAAAATCTTACTACTTAACTCAACTGTTGACTGGCAATTGATCCTATCAGTGCCAGAGCTGACCTTGTCCAAATAACTGTACCAGAAGTTGTGAAAGTATTTCACAGAAATATATGTTATTTCAGGAGAATCAGTCATACCAACGAAATTCCACAAGCTGGAACAAATCAGCTAAGTTGTGACAGATCTAAGTTGTGACTGATTGAAATTTTCACTGCTTAAGGCAAGTCATTGGCATTCGTGCCGATTGGTGAGGCCATTCATGACACAATGAAGCTACCAGATCCTGGCCATAATTACTAACTCTTCATCATGGAGAAAAAGCGTAAACTGTGACAATACTTTTTATGCAGGAGAACAAATAATGTGGCACCGGAACCTGAGCCTGCTTCTGTTTCTGACGTTATTCTACTTTACCTCGGCGCAAGCATCAAACGTTCAAGTGCTAACCGTGCAAGGCGCCATCGGACCGGCCAGCGCGGACTATCTGGTACGCGGTCTTGAGCGGGCGGCCGAAGAACGTGCCCGGCTCGTTGTGATCGAAATGGACACGCCGGGCGGCCTAGATAACTCAATGCGCGACATCGTCAAAGCGATACTGGCCTCCCCCGTGCCAGTTGCGACTTACGTCTCGCCTCAGGGCGCACGCGCCGCAAGCGCTGGTACGTACATCCTCTATGCTAGCCATGTAGCCGCAATGGCGCCGGCGACTAACTTGGGCGCGGCTACACCGGTGGAACTAGTCCCAAGCAGCGCGTCGCCACTGGAAAAACCTACCACACCTACGAAGCTGGACAGGAGGGAAAAGTCCTCTGTTGCGCCCCCACAGAATACCAAGGCAAGGAAGGCAATCAATGATGCTGCTGCCTACATCCGCAGTTTGGCCGAACTACGCGAGCGCAATGCAGAATGGGCGGAGCGGGCAGTGCGTGAAGCGGTGAGCCTGTCTGCTGATGAAGCGTTAAAGGCGAAAGTGGTAGATGTGGTAGCGACAGACCTTGCCGATTTGCTTAAAGAGATACACGGCAGCAAGGTAAAATTGGCGACGGGTGAAATCACACTAAATACTGCAAACCTTGCCATCAAGCACGTAGAGCCAGACTGGCGCAACCAACTACTTTCCGTCATCGGCGACCCGAGCGTTGCCTACATTCTGCTTCTCTTAGGCATCTACGGACTACTCTATGAGTTTTCTAACCCTGGCATGGGGTTTCCCGGCGTAATCGGTGGCATCTGCCTGTTACTCGCGCTGTTTGCGCTGCAACTCATGCCCATCAGCTACGTTGGACTAGGGCTCATCCTGCTTGGTGTTACCCTTATGGTAGCCGAGGCATTTCTGCCCAGCTTTGGTGCGCTCGGATTGGGCGGCGTTGTTGCCTTTGTCCTTGGCTCGGTGATGTTGATCGACACGGATCTACCTGGTTACGGCGTTTCCTGGGCACTTATTGCACCAATCGCTTTAGTAACTGCATTTTTTTCCTTCATTGTCGCCGGCATGGCTATACGTACACGCACGCGGCCGATTGTGACAGGAGCCGAGGAATTGATGGGTGCTGAAGGCGAGACTCTCGATGACATTGAAACCGAAGGCTGGGCACGCGTGCATGGCGAACGATGGCAAGTACGAAGCCGTGCGCCGATCACACGTGGCAAGAAAGTGCGGGTAACAGCGCGACACGATCTAATTCTTGATGTGGAACCGATTAACTCAACAAAGGAGAATGAGCATGATTGAATTCGGCAGTTTGACAGCCCTTCTGTTAACAACGATTTTACTGGCTTCCAGTCTACGCATCCTGCGAGAATACGAGCGTGGTGTGGTGTTTATGCTAGGGCGCTTTTGGAAGGTTAAGGGACCAGGGCTCATTATTATCATTCCCGGTATCCAGCAGATGGTACGCGTGGACTTGCGCACCAAAGTATTTGACGTACCAAGCCAAGATGTGATCTCGCGCGATAACGTTTCAGTGAAGGTAAATGCGGTAGTGTATTTTCGAGTGGTAGACCCGGCAAAAGCCATCCTACAAGTTGAAGACTTCATGAACGCCACAAACCAACTTGCACAAACTACTTTGCGCGCGGTATTAGGCAAGCACGAACTGGACGAGATGCTAGCTGAACGTGAGACCCTCAACCTGGACATCCAAAAATCCCTTGACGCCCAGACCGACACTTGGGGAATCAAGGTCTCCAACGTCGAGATCAAGCACGTGGACATTGATGAATCCATGATACGTGCCATTGCAAAACAAGCAGAAGCTGAGCGTGAACGACGCGCCAAGGTCATCCACGCCCAAGGGGAACTGCAAGCCTCGGAGAAATTGTTAGCAGCTGCGAAAATCCTTGCGAACCAACCCCAGGCTATGCAATTACGCTACCTACAAACGCTAGGTAGTATCGCCAGTGACAAGACCAACACCATTGTCTTTCCGGTGCCAGGAGATTTCATGGAGTTATTTATGCTCGGCCAAAAACAACGCGACAAGTAGGCGGTGAGAATCGAATCCTTGTTTTCTAATACCTTACCAATCATAATATTAGGCAAAGATAGTCGGCCTAATTTCTTAGAAATGCCCCCAGTATGATTGGATGTTATCGGATGGCTATAGATACATGGTACGGTCATCCAGTTTTAGCACAAACCAGTTATCCGTGATGTCTAGTGATGGCCCTTAGGAAACTGTAAATGTCCACTGCAGGCCGGAAGCAGACGTTGCGACTAATGGCAATTAGGCACTATGGCCGTCGAACGCAACTTTGTGAGTGTTGTATTATAGGGAACTCTGGATCGTCTTTTCCCCCAATCTTTCCTCAGCTAAGATATACTTTCCTCACGTAAACGCGCTTAGGTATGTAAAAATTAACTACGTTTAGTGCTCGTTGGCAAGCGCCTTGACAACCGCCAATAGCCCATCGGTCACTCGCGCGAGCTGCTGGTAGTTAACTTTGTCCGGCGTGTCCCTCGCTGTATGGTAGTAGGGATAGCGATATGGTGCGGTGTCCGTGATCATGATCGCCGGTATTCCTTCACGCCAGAACGACCCGTGATCACTCCAGTCCACGCCGGGCACGAACTCGAACGTGGTGACATGCTCGAGTGGAAAATCGCTAGCTGCACGAAAGGCGGCCACTGAACGTTTGAGCAACGAGCGAGACCCGAAGTTAGAAACGAACCCGATGAAGTTGCCAGTATTTGGATAGAACAGGCTGAAAGGGGGCGGGTAACGCTGGCTACCAGGTTCGTCACTGTAGAACCCTATAGTCTCGAGACACAACATGGCACGTATGTCATCGCCACGTGCATGAGCCATTTTTGCATAAACTCTGCTGCCCATGGCATCGGTTTTGAAAAACGGTGGCTCTTCGTTGACGAAGGCGACGAAACGGACCGTGCGCGCTAGTTTTTGTGTTACAAGGCGACGGGAAAGCTCCAACATAGCCGCTACGCCGCTGCCGTTGTCATTTGCGCCAGGGCTGCCTAAGACGGAGTCATAGTGTGATCCGATAAGCACAATCTCCTCGGGATGCTCGTCTCCCCTGCGCGTGACTTCAAGATTGGCCCATCGCTCGCCTTGTAATTCGTACTCGTAGTGGACGACCTTGTAGCCCTGGCTTTCCCAGACCTGCGCAATGTAATCTGCCGAGGCGCGTAGCGCCTGCGGATAAAACACATTGCGCTCACCAATATCGCCCCCGAGCGCCTGTACGTGGGCATGAAGCCGTTCGGCCACAATGTTGACGGTAATTTCTTGCTCTCCGTTATCAATTTGATTGATCCCATGTGACATAGTGGTGATGATTAAAAGAGTAAGAAATGCTAACGAATATATTTTCGGCACCAAGGTGAGACACCACCTAGAACCAGATAGTCTTCCGGTCAACCAATATCGAGCAAACATGAGAGAAAAGGAAACCAGTTCATTGTGCCACCCATAATTGCGTGTCATTCTCGCAGCCAAGTGCTTCACCAACTCGTATATCAAACTTGTTAATATTCACATCATGGAGTTTTATGGAGCCGTTACTGCATGGAACCGATAAGTTAAAATAAGCTACGGTACCACGTCTTTTACTTGAAACTTACCAAGCTTTGAAAGAAGATTTTGGCGATCTGCGCGAATTTTCTTGGCTAATTCGAATGCGATACGTTTTCTTTGAAGCTCATAACCCGCTACATACCTATCGCGATGCTCAGCAGTTAACGGTGACTCGCGCCAATATGTCAACGCTCCCAACAATCCTACTCCCAACTCTATGGTCGAAGTGACTTGCACCGAGTGCCGCACTATTTCATCCGAAGATTTATTAATGACTACAAGTGCGTCGTGTATTACAGTCATGTTTCGACCAACTACATTTCCTGCCAGCCCAAGCGTAAGCATAATTGCTAGATTAACGGCTGTTTTGCGCATCAAACCTTCGTCTTCCCAACCGCCAGTAATGGTTATCCGAATTACAGCATCTACGCGATCACCCTCCTGATAAGGGTAGATCAAAGAATCGAAAAGCCGCATTTCATTCCATCCTTTGATAACTGCAAGTCCATAAATATGAGAGATTGAATCGGTTGATGCTGTGTCATTGCCAAATATGACACCCATTCTCAAAGGTATTGGTGCTTCAAGAATGTATTCAGGCGCTGCAGGGATTCTTTGCCATACGCAGCCAGATACTACGAATACAATCAGTACAATGAACAACGATCCTAGTTTGTTCATATCAATTACTCGCTTTCTTGTTTTGTAAGTGAAGCCTTTAGGTTTATTGCCTACGCTGCTTTTTTTGGTAGTACAAGCAAGTTGTTTAAGTAGAGATCATCAGTGTATGGGTGTCAAGAACTGTGTGCGGTCTGCATTTTTTTATGGAAGTCAAACCGTTTCGTGTGGCTCTTTTGGAATGCCATTTCTCCCTTTACGTCCAACTATGCTTGAGTGATTATCAGAACATTTATTTAGACGGGCTCAATGAATTTCCTTGTACTATATAAAAGAAAAGGCAATGGAAAACGGTAACGTTTGTACAAACTAATTTTTTCCCCGATCCTGCCATTGTTTCCCACCAGCAGTTAATTAGTCAGTACACCCCAGTAACTAGCCAGATAGTGGCAAGGTGTAATAAGTCAGCTGAAGATCAAGTGTTTGTATTACGTTTTCTGGTTAGGACATAAAAGTCTTGTAGCTGCGTGGAGGATGACCCAGAAATTCGGTAAATTGGGACGCAGGTGCGGTATTTCCTGCTGCTAGCATGGTAAATGTATCGCTACATAGCGGACTGGATGGAATCCAGTCGCCTATTCTTGCTGCGATTATCACTAATAACGATGGTACAGATATGTGCCAAGCTGGTTTGTACCCAAGCTGCAATCGATAACTGTCAAGCATGCCGCGCATAGTGGTAGCTTCTGCACCCACTGCGTCAACGGTCTGGCTTGTGGCATCGGTGTCACTCAACCACAGTGTAACTGCTGCACAAATATCGTCGATATGTACCGGTTGCAGGGTTTGTATCCCGCCCATAGGCAGGGAATGGATGGGTAGCTTAGCAAGGAATTTGAACATCTGTGCACTCGCTCCATCTTCACCATAGATCACGGACGGTCGCAGACACAACCAGCGTACTTGCGTAGGCAGACGATGCAATGCATCTTCTGCGGCAACACGTGAACTAAAATACAAAGTGTCGATGCCACTATCTATTCCCAGCGCAGATATTTGAACTATGCGTTCGATTTTTGCTTCGGCACAGGCGGAAAATAGTGCGGTGGGTGTTTCATTATGCAGTTGTTGCATGGGGTTTTGGTGATTATCGCGTAATACACCCACCGCATTGATAACAACAGACATTCCTTTGAAACGTTGCAGCCAAATCTCCTTTGTAGTGTCTTTGCAAAAATCTACTGCAAGGTCACTTGGTTCACTGGGATTGCGTATTGCTCGTAAAACAGTATGTCCAGCGTTTTTCAAGGCTTGAGTTAAATGCCTGCCCACAAACCCTGTAGCTCCACAGATCAATATTTTCATGATGTCATCCTTTCGTCTCAAGTTAGATTAGACATTTTTTCTCTTGTCAACTTACTTTGTGTATGGAAGAGATTGGTTAGTCGCACACCAATCTAATGATCCAGCGGCGGGAATTATGCTACAGGCTATAACCCATATCATAAACCACTCTAAATACTATTTTTTTCAATGTACTAACAAATGTACCAACAGATTTATCACCCTTCGGTTTTTTAGAAATGTGACTTATTAACATTCTTGCTAGCTATTTATCTGTAAGTGTCCCATAGCTAAATCATATTAGACCTAGTTAGGAGTAGCCTAGTATGGAACAACCCCACTCCCCTATTAATGTAGCACCTATTTCTCTTTCCCTTCTCTAAGTTCCAAAAAACGAAACGGGAGACTAAGCCCACGTTCTAGTTTTAATCTGAATCTGTAATACTTAGACTTTTCTACGACGTACAATTCCAACTCCAGCTAGTCCAAGACCGAGAGGGGCAAGGTCAAGTCAGAGTTTACTCTTGATGCTGCCCCGATGGCCCCCATATTTAGAGTATCGCATGAAGGAAAATTGCCATGCTGACTATCCGTTTACCCGCTGTAGCGGGCTTATTCTACCCCGCCGATTCGCGGCAACTTGCGCTTGATGTACAACAGTTACTGACTGCAGCTTGCCAGCAAGTTCTAAGTCCCAAAGCGTTGATTGTTCCACACGCTGGTTATATTTATTCAGGGGCTATCGCAGCCTCGGCTTACGCAACACTTCGCCCCATCGCCATGCACATCCGTCGTGTAATATTACTTGGTCCAACCCATGGAGTTATGGTGCGAGGTCTAGCATTGCCCGCATCAGATGCTTTTGATACACCGCTGGGACAAGTCATGTTGGATACGGCAGCAGCAGATGCTATCGACCACATGCCGCAAGTTACAATAAACGAGTTGGCGCATGCTCAGGAGCATTCTCTGGAAGTACAGCTTCCATTTCTGCAAAGCATGCTGACTGACTTTACCCTGCTACCGCTGGCAGTTGGCACGGCTTCATCCGAAGAAGTTGCCGAAGTGCTAGATGCCTTGTGGGGAGGCGGCGAAACGCTAATCGTTATCAGCTCCGATCTTTCGCACTACCTGCCTTACGCAACCGCGCAACGCGTAGATGACGAAACTGTCGATTCCATCCTGAGTCTGCACCAGCCAATTGAACATGATCACGCTTGTGGAAGCATACCCATCAGCGGGTTAATTGTAGCAGCTCGGAAACACAATCTTACGCCACGATTGCTCGATTTGCGTAACTCTGGGGATACCGCCGGCTCACGCGATAAGGTGGTGGGCTATGCTGCTATCGCTTTCACCGAGGAAAAAGAATATGTAAACTAAGCAAGGCATGTTATTGTTATTAATTGTACGTAACGCAATTTCCTGCACCCTGTACGTTCCCTATAAAACAACGCTAATGGTAATGAATGAAAACATACCTTGGCTAGCTAGACATAGCACGTGTTTGTCACCCTTACTCAATTTGATCAATTGCGCGGCCGCATCTAAACACTGGAACCGTACCGGTCACAGTTCACCGATGTCAAAAGAAATACTGTGTCTGCTGCTTTGCACGATCCAAGTTTTCAATCGCCGACTCAAGAAAATATTCACTATAGTGATAGCAGAAGTTTCGTTGCTAACCTTGCCTCAACCGCTTGACTTTGCCATAAAAAGGACGCACTACAGCAATTACATCCCGGGCCAGGTGGAGTTGTATTCGAGTATGGTCGATATCGCAGCACATTTCTGCCGCAGGTATGGGAGAGCCTGAAGAAACCGCAGCTATTCCTCGCTGAATTGAAACGCAAAGCGGGGTTACCCGATGATTTCTGGGTAGATAGTGTAAAGCTATCGTGTTATACGGTAACCAGATGGTGTAAAACAAGCTTAGTTAAGGAATACTAAAATGGACAAAACAATCAGCATTGCAGAACAGCATCCAGCCAAGTACTGGCACAAGCTCGACGATGGCCGTATCCAATGCGATCTATGTCCACGCGATTGCAAGCTTCACGAGGGACAGCGCGGTGCATGTTTCGTTCGCGGCCGCGTTAGTAATAAGATGGTTCTCACCACTTACGGACGGTCTTCTGGCTTTTGTGTCGACCCTATCGAGAAAAAGCCGCTTAACCATTTTTATCCCGGCAGTAGCGTTCTGTCATTTGGCACAGCGGGTTGCAATCTTGCATGTAAATTCTGCCAGAATTGGGACATTTCTAAATCACGCAGCTTCGATAAGCTTGCAGATCCAGCTAGCCCAGAAGCCATCGCTCGCAGCGCCGGGGAACTAGGTTGTAAGAGTGTTGCGTTCACCTACAACGACCCAGTAATCTTTGCTGAATATGCGATGGACGTAGCCGATGTCTGTCACGAACAAGGTATCAAGGCGGTGGCAGTCACAGCAGGTTATATACATGATCAACCTCGCCGCGATTTTTTCGGCAAGATGGATGCTGCTAACGTGGATCTGAAAGCGTTTACTGAGGAATTCTATGTAAAACAAACTGGCGCACATCTACAACCAGTTCTGGATACGCTTAAATATCTCAAACAGGAAACCAATATATGGGTCGAACTAACTACGCTTCTAATACCAGGCCTCAACGACTCAATACATGAGATTAGCGCGATGAGTGAATGGATTACAAATGAACTCGGCGCAGATGTGCCCCTCCATTTCTCTGCCTTCCATCCTGATTACAAAATGACTCACATCTCTGCCACTCCAGC
>SMXG01000098.1 GCA_004356775.1 Betaproteobacteria bacterium
GAATCTCGTCAGTTCGACGCTCGTGAATTTCGTATTCTAGCATCGCAACAAGTAATTGATTTGTTCCTAGATGAAGAATCTCAAAGTCTTTCTCAACTTGGCGACTTCATTGCAAAACCTATCAGTTTGCAAGTGGAAACTACTTATGTACAGGAACAATATGACGTTATTCTGATGTAGCGCTTAACCAAATTACAAGTCGGTATCTTGACGAAGTCGGACAGTATTGATCTATTCCAATGCTGTGATGTATAAATTGTGTTTAACACCTAAACAACTTAATTATACGATCCGAATTTAGTTGTTCCGCGGTTCCTTTTTCAATAACCAGGCCAGTGACCAAATCGGCCGGCGTAATGTAAAAAGCGGGATTGCAAACTTTAATTTCTTTCGCCAACTAACTGGCATTCATGAAAGCCAGTTACCTCATCAGCATTTCTTTACTCAACGGGAATAGCTGCTCCATTGGGGGCAGCTAGATCGATGGTAGATAATGGGCAGGGCACATAGAATGGGATGTTGTGATGTTTTGCTAATACAACCACACTATGTAGGTATCGATCTTGTTCGCCACATCTCCATTTGCTGCCACGCGGTTAGTTCCAACCACTACAACATCAATTTCACCCCGACTCATCAAATACCCTGTCATGTTATCGGTTATGAGTGTTACTGGAATTTTCTCTTGTACCATTTTCCAGACTGTAAGCCGAGCACCCTGAAGAAGTGGCCTAGTTTCACCCACAATTACTGGAATCTGCTTGCCGACTTCTACAGCGGAACGAATGATGCCAAGGGGGTACCGTGCCCGGCCGTTGCAAGAGCGCCTGCATTGCAGTAGGTCGACTCTCTAGCAATACCTCGAAGGCTTCTCCCATGGCCCTGCAAATTCTCTAGGTGTAGTATCTCGTAAACTCTGTGCTTCCAACGCCACACCATAAGCAGCATCGCAACCGATTACTGAAGCTCCACGCACCACCATAGAGCGATGTCCCTTTGCGGGCTTTATTGCTGAGCTGAAGGTAAGATATTCAAATCGAGCAGGCAACACACGTTGGTTGAGCATTTTCAAACGTCCATTCTTTCAATACATCGCTTCCACTAATTGTTTCACGCTTCTTTTAATCACGTTCAATTCCCTTCGAATTTACAAAGGGAAAAAACTTTTTGACCATGTTTTTCCAGCCGCAAACTACCGCCAAGATCAGGCAAATCGATAACAAAACAACACTCCACAATCTTTCCGCCCATAGCCTCGATTAGTTTCACCGCTGCTTCTGCAGTGCCTCCAGTGGCTATCAGGTCGTCTACCAGCAGTATGTGATCTCCCTGAGAAATGGCATCTACATGGATTTCAATGCAATCGGAGCCATATTCCAGTTTATAATTATGGCTACGTGTTTCTGCCGGTAGCTTACCTTTCTTGCGAATCGGTACGAAGCCTAAGCCAAGCTGGAATGCAAGCGCCGCACCAATGATGAACCCACGAGCTTCTATTCCAAATACCCTATCGATTTTTACATCAACATAACGATTAACCAATTCGTTGATTGTGATGCGAAAACCTATTGGGTCTTTTAACAGTGTTGTTATATCCCGAAACATTACACCGTGCTTAGGATAATGAGGAACGGTTCTGATTCGTGACTTAATGGGCATAGGCTATCTTCCGGAGAAATAAGAAATGATAAATAGTGGGGCAATAGTACGATATTCGGAATCAGGATAGAGTTTGAAGAAAGTGAAACTTATTAAAACCCTATCAGAAGATAGGTGAATCTAATAGAAATAATACAATAAACTGTACAGTTACCAGTTTTATGCGGTTTTCGTGCCTTGAAAAAATGGAGGTCTAATGAGCGATCCAGTTTATTACTGCGAATTTTCTTTAAGTTAGACAAATTCATGAGGTAGTATAGCAACCAATTATATATTATGAACAAACCCCGCCAGTAATTTTGGAGACTAGTCTGGTGCCTCGAAAATTTTTCAAGAAATATCTACCTTCCCACGAGAGCGTCCAACAGAATCGATTTATTGGAATGTTCGGAGGACTGCTGCGTCATCACAGTTTGTGGCACCTTCATCGTCACTCAGTAGCAGGTGGAGTCGCAGTTGGTTTGTTTGCCGGCCTGATCCCCGGAAGCAACCCAGTTCAATTCTTTTTTGCTACCATGCTTGCTATCGTGTTCAAAGTGAATCTTCCAGTGGCAGTATTGACCACACTTTATTCCAATCCTTTGACCATCGTACCGATTTATCTTGCTGCATTTACTATTGGTGAGTTCATGATCGGTGACGGTACAAGCAATATGCCCCAAGTCGAATTTGATCTGTTAGACAAAAACATTAATGAATGGATTCCTTCCATGACCGATTGGCTATTTTCTCTTGGAAGACCATTATTGATTGGCATGATTCTGCTGGCATTACTACTTTCAATAATAGGTTATTTCACAGTACGTGGTGTATGGCGGCTATACGTAATTTATAAGTGGCGTAAACGGGCGCAACGACACAATTGATGATTGGTGAATAAATGATCCCAGGACACTGGAAACAAGCTACTCAAGAGCTTGCTAAACGTGATGAGGTGTTGCATAAGCTTATATTATGCTTCAAAGGGGATGCGCTACGTTCGCATGGTGATGCCTTTACTACTCTGGCGCGTTCCATCGTCGGCCAGCAGATTTCTGTGAAGGCAGCTGAGAGTGTTTGGCAGAAAGTAGTCACTACAGTCTTTGAGATTACACCACATACAGTTCATGACATAGGAAAAGACGTACTACGAAGTTGTGGTCTGTCACAGAGGAAAGTAGTATATCTACAAGACCTATCGATGCACTTTATTAGCAAGGACTTAAACGAGACGACATGGCAGGAGATGGATGACGAAGCGCTTATTTTCGAACTAACACGGATGAAAGGCATTGGACGATGGACCGCTGAAATGTTTCTGATCTTTCATATGCTGCGTCCTGACGTGCTGCCGATGAACGATCTGGGCCTAAAACGTGCCTTAAGCATGCACTACAACGCTAACCAACCTATAAGCGAGTTGAAGATACGTACAATTTCTGAGTTATGGAAACCATGGCGCTCTGTAGCGACCTGGTATTTGTGGCGCAGCCTTGATCCGTTGCCGGTAGAGTACTAAAATTCCAGTCCAGAACGCGTTTTTGTCGTTACTAAAAGAAAAAAAATTTTCCCGAGAAGTATATTCCCGTTAGCAACAAAATACCCATTAATATATTGACCAATGTGCCCCCCTTGCTGCTAGCGAATAGCCCTTTCAGCCATTTTTTGACAACGACAATCGAAATCACGAAAACAGGAATAGCCATGACCAGGAAATGCATTTCCATGCTCCAAACACTCCCTAACCAGTTGCTAACCCAGCCTTCGGGACGAAATAGATTATAGGAAATGCCAGTAATTCCTGCAATGACAAACGCAACGTAGAGTAATGACAAAATGAACTGAAAAGATTCATTAAAAGATTCTTTCATAGCGTCACTATTAATCGATGAGAGGAGAATAGACTACAATAAATCCAACTCGTCTTTTCACAGTAATATTTTTCATTAAGTCAGCATACCATCGACCAACCGTAATATCCGTCCTGTTCTTTTGGCCAGAAGTGGATCATGGGTAACAATGATAAGGCTTGCGCCAGCGCCACGGTTAAGCTCTAGCATCAGATCAAAGACTTCACCTGCAGTGTGCCGGTCAAGATTACCGGTAGGTTCATCAGCAAGGATACAAGCAGGTTTAGTGACTAATGCGCGTGCCACTGCTGCACGCTGACGCTCCCCACCTGAAAGCTCTCCTGGCGTGTGGGACAGGCGATGACCCAAACCGACCTGTTTCAACACCTCTGCTGCATGATCATAAGATTCATTGCTGTTCATATGTCGGATTAACAGTGGCATGGCGACGTTCTCAAGCGCACTGAACTCTGGCAACAGATGATGAAACTGGTAAATAAAACCAAGCGACTGGTTACGTAGCTGGCATCTTTCTTCCTCGTTTATAATAGCAATATTCTGACCCATAATCTGGATATCTCCAGTGGTAGGTGCATCTAGCCCACCTAGTAGGTGCAGCAACGTGCTTTTTCCGGAACCGGATATGCCAACAATGGCAAGCGTTTCACCTGCTACCACATGCAGGTTTATACCCATTAGCACTGGAACCTCGAACTCCCCCTGATAGTAACTTTTACGTAAATTGCTGCAGGAAATAATTATCTCATTCATATCTTAGTGCTTCTGCTGGATTGACTTTGGATGCCCAGTAACTAGGATAAATCGTTGCTAGTATGGTCAACGTAAACGATACGATCGCAACCGTCGCTATGTCAGTGAAATGAGGATCTGATGGGATTTTGCTGATGTAATAAACCTCGCGCGACAAGAACTGAACGGCGAACAAATGCTCAATTATAGCGATCACTGAGCCCACGTTGTATGCCAGCAATACACCCCCGATCACCCCCAGTATCGTACCAAAAACACCAATCAGAGTGCCCTGTACAATAAAGATTTTCATGATGCTTCGCGGGCTTGCTCCAAGGGTGCGTAGAATAGCAATATCAGGTTGTTTATCAGTTACTGCCATTACCAGGGTAGAAACGATATTGAAAGCCGCGACTGCAATGATTAAAGCAAGAATAAGAGACAGCATTCTTTTTTCAATCTGGATAGCACGAAAATAATTAGCATGCTGGCTGGTCCAGTTACTAATGTATGTATTTGAAGAGATTATTGGCGCAAGTTCTCGCGCCACTTGTGGTGCTTGGAACAGGTCGTGCAGTTTCAGTCTCACGCCTGACACTTGACCACCCTTCATACGATATAGTTTTTGCGCATCCGCTATATGGATTAACACCAACGACGAGTCGTATTCAAAATGTCCCGCTTCAAAAATACCGGAGATGGTGAATCGCTTAAGACGCGGCAGTATTCCTACTGGCGTCATTTGCCCTTGTGGTGATATCAATATGATCTTGTCGCCTTTGGACGCACCCAAGATTCTTGCCAATTCTATGCCAACAACGATACCAAACTCTCCTGCTACAAGGTTCTTTAGTTTTCCACTTACCATGATCTGGGAAAAATCAGCAACCTTGTCTTCCATATTAGGCAGGATACCGCGCACCAATACGCCACGTACAACTTGATCGAATGACACCATACCCTGGGCGCTAACGTAAGGCGCGGCAGCTTCTACTTGTGAGTGCTTGGTTGCTTCATCCGCGACTGCCTGCCAGTCAGCTAGCTTTTCATTTACGCCGCTTATCTGGATGTGCGATGTTACGCCTAGAATACGCGTGCGTACTTCTTTCTGGAAACCGTTCATTACCGACATTACTGTGATAAGGGCTGTCATGCCAAGCGTGATACCCAACAGAGAAATCAATGAAATAAACGAAATGAAGTGATTACGGCGTTTTGCACGCGTGTAGCGCAGACCAATGAAGAGTTCATAAGAAAGCACAGGCAAAACACCTAAATATAAGAAGGGGTCCCAGAGTTTGCCACATTCCGTTGGGGCTTAACAGAGAACCGAGTTGATCAAGGATAACCACAACCCAATTTTCTTTCCTGAAAATGCTTCTCTTTGCGGTTAAATAACATTCTGTGCTACATACATTATTATACTTTGAACGTTATAAAACTCACCCTGGTTCCTTGGCTACAAGTGTTCGTTCTGGAAAGGGTGAAGAATCTTTCAGTATGAGGTATGCACTTATTTGCTCGTCAAACCGGTTCTTGCCTTACAGAAAGATTCTAATTTTACTCGATTTAGTTTCCTTAATTCGGAAACTAGCCGTAACATTCACTAATGTGTAGATAGTCATCGACGCTCAATGACATAAATTTTATGAATAAAGCTCTAACAAGTTTGGCGAATAAACGAATAGATAGAATGTTAGTATTCCTTTCGGCAGCAAGAAGTTGTACAGGGCTAAATAGAATTAGGCTGTGAAATTATGGTGTATGAGAGTTTATAAATTCATTTGATTAATGTTTTTTCACGTTTTGCGATACGCACAAGTCGGTTTTACACAATCCACATAAAGCGACAGCGAGTGTTCATGGATGATAAAGCCGCGATCTTTAGCAATTTTAATCTGACGCCTCTCAATTTCTTCGTCATAGAACTCACCAACATGGCCACATTGCAGGCACACTATGTGATCGTGATGATCACCACGATTAAGCTCAAATACTGCCTTACCACTTTCAAAGTGGTGGCGTTTTAAAACACCGGCCTGTTCGAACTGTGTTAGTACTCGATAGACAGTAGCAAGGCCGATATCCTCGCCTTCGCTTATCAAAGATCGATATACATCTTCCGCTGATAGATGTTGTATCACAGTATTTTCAAACAAACTGAGTATTCTTAGTCGTGGCAGTGTGGCCTTTAGGCCCATGGTTTTGAGAGCGATTGGTTTACTCATAGTTATGTCCGGCCCAAAAATTAATTACTGTATCATATAATGCTGAATATGCTTTGAAAACATATGTTATCGTAATGTGCGCAAAAATATTTACGCTACTTGTTTTGTTACATATAGCTGGGTGCTTGTCCGTACCATCTGTGCTCTATAAAATTGAAGTGCAGCAGGGCAACGTTATAACCCAGGAAATGGTGGATAAGCTGAAACCTGGCATGACTAGATCACAAGTTCGCTTTGTGCTTGGTTCTGCGTTGGTTCGCGATGTTTTTCATAATAATCGCTGGGATTATGTTTACCGCCTTGAGCAACATGGTATGCTAATCGAACATTATAAGCTAACAGTATTTTTCGAAGATGACAAGCTGGAGCGGACCGAGGGTGATTTCTCAGACTCATTCGCTTCTGTTTCACCTCAACTAGTTGCGCCCGTTAAATTTGCTACTCAGGAAGAACGGAATACGACACTTTCACCAGAACCAACCGTGCCTAGTGTGGAACAGGATTTGCCTCCACCTCCACCCGGAATTGCAGATGGTATAGAGGCAGATTAATAGAAAAGGTAAAGATTTTTTTTACAGGATACTACAAAAAAACTTTGCAGGCATACAAATGACGACATTGAATATTGCTGTTGCTGGAAGCTCGGGACGTATGGGACGAGTCCTCTTAAAGGCTGTCACACAGGCTTTGGATTTGCGTCTATCTGCGGCTCTAGAACAGACTGGCAATTCATATCTTATGAAGGATGTGGGCGAGTTAATTGGTGCCCCTTGTAGTATTGCTATTACGGATAATTTTTCTGCCGCACTTCCTGGTTGTGATGTTCTGATTGATTTTACCTGCCCTGCAGGAACGTTCGAGTATCTTTCAATATGTCGTACTAAGGGAGTGAAAATGGTGATTGGGACCACTGGTTTTTCAGTAGAACAAAAAAAGGCACTCAAGGCAGCATCAAGAGATGTTGCGCTTGTATTAGCGCCTAACATGAGTGTGGGCGTAAACGTTATTTTCAAACTTTTGGATATGGCCGCCAGAGTATTAAGTGAAGGTTACGATATTGAGATCATCGAGGCTCATCATCGGCACAAAGTAGATGCGCCTTCAGGTACTGCTTTACACATGGGCGGAGTAGTAGCGCAGGCACTTGGAAGAAATCTTTCGGAAGTTGCAGTATATAGGCGAGAGGGAGTTATAGGTGAACGTGTGCCTTCTACTATCGGGTTTGCTAGCGTACGCGGCGGAGACATAGTTGGTGATCACACAGTGATGTTTGCAGGTACTGGCGAGCGTATTGAGATTTCTCATAAGGCTAGCAGTCGTGCAACTTTCGCCGTGGGTGCGTTACGTGCTGCTCGCTTTCTAGTGGGCAAACAAAATGGTTTGTTTGATATGCAGGATGTACTTGGGCTACGATAACAGTTTCTTCCATTATGCGTCTCATACATATTTTTAGGCAGAGTAAAGAAATACTAATGTGCTTACATTGAAGGCTTTGATCTATCTTGTAATCGTATATCTAATGTGGGAAGCAAGATAGCGTTTTCTATCTTTGTTGATGGAATCCTTACGTGAAGTGATCTGGTTCCTTGTAGAACTCGACAAAAAAGTGAACTGTACCTAAAGGCCCTACACTATGCAGCACTTCAGGCACAACAATACCAAATTTATCCAGAGACAATTCCACATCTGTCCCTAAAGTATCTGCACGGTATCGAAGTCTGCCCTCTGTAACAATGATTTTTGCCCAAATTCCAGTTTTCGTCGAGCGATCATTTTTCAAACCAGCTGGCAAGGATTTATCGGTAAAAATCGGCTTTTTTATACGTAACAAAACCATCTAGCAACTCAAATCTATCACATTGAGCACAGTTTAGAGTTCTTCCTATCTTGCTTTTACGACCCTGTTCTGTTGTAACCCTTGGTCAAAGGCTAAAATC
>SMXG01000099.1 GCA_004356775.1 Betaproteobacteria bacterium
ATGGCGCGCCCGGAGCGATTCGAACGCCCGACCCCTTGGTTCGAAGCCAAGTACTCTATCCAACTGAGCTACGGGCGCAAAAGAAGATCTACCACGCTAACGATTATTTAACTGCCTCACTTTTTGATAAGTTGATCGTACAAGTCTGTTACGGAATAAAAAATGATGGTTTATCCATCGATCTGTGTGGCCCATGCCAATATAGAATAATCACTCTGAATAAAAACCTCTGTGAGAAAACACACATTATTGGATAAATACTGAGGGCATTCTCCGTTTATCTTTCTTGACAAATTTTTTCGCTAAAATTAAAGTCAATGTTAGGGTATGTAGTATCTCCAATACGGGAGGATATGCAAGACTAATACTAGGTGTGCTGCCCCTTAGTTTCTAATTTCGATCATATAAGCACGTTTTTCCTAGCTTTAGGGGGAGCCCGTCCTAAGTTTCTGCGAAGTCATGCGTATGTACTAGTGTTGCCCGTTGATGGGCGTAAACTAGAGGAATATTCGGCCGCGGGGGATAAGCGTGATATTGAAGGTGTTATGAAATTTATGACAGAGCAATTATTATGATAAAAACTGCCAGTGAATTGATAGCTGAAGCTCAAATACGGATTAATTGCCTTGATGTACCATCCGCCAAGGCATTATATGAGAATTCTGAAAATGCCGTTATTATCGATGTGCGGGAGGCCGAAAGTGCGGCCAATTCCAAACTCGTAGGCTCCATAAATATCTCTCGCGGTTTAATCGAAATGAAAGTACCGAAACTCTGTTCTGATCCAGGCACGTTGATATTGATCCACTGTGGCGGTGGCGGTCGCGCATCACTAGCAGCTTTAACGCTACAAGAAATGGGCTACACTAATGTCCACGCTATCACGGCAAAGTTTGAAGACATAAAAAAAGCTTTTGGATAAACGAGTCAAAGTAAACCTATATCTAATTCTCTCCAAATATTTGCCGAAGTGTTGCCTCTACAAAGAAAAGTTAAATAGCATTAGTGGTAGTAATAAAAACCCGCCGAAGCGGGCTAAAGGTAGTTGTCTGTAAAGTATATTAATTATAATCCTACGTCTAAGATACCATGCTCGGCTCTACTTTCTGGAGTGTGATGATCATATGCCCATTCAGTTAGTTTCTCGGCTTCATCTCTAAGTAATTTTCAATACTTGTATTTGCGCCACTTGCGATGAAGGCATATAGTCAAGCTCTAGGGAAAATAATAAAATGGTAATTACATTTGAATCATAAGATGAGGCGCGAATAAATGCAGAAGGTAATAATTCTTATAGGATTAGCAATTGTACTAATCGGGGTTCTTTACCCCTATCTTCGCAAGCTTCCTTTTGGACAATTGCCCGGTGATATTTTCTACAAGTCAGATAATTTCTCTTTTGTATTTCCTATTGTCACCTGCATTATCATCAGCATTATTCTGACAGTTATTCTGAATTTGTTTCGATGAGCCACAAACTACTAGCTTTCGCAGTTTCTCATTAATAGAATTTTTTCATCATTTGCCCGCCTGGAACTGACAAAACTGCCAAAAGGGGCTTTTGTCGGGTTAGATACCTCGGGTCTATGGCTATATAGTGAATTTTTTTCTGTTTCAAGCTGTTTCAGCCTGTCGAAATATTTACTCATGGCTAATCCTTGTTCCAGCGACAGTGTGTTGTTGGGCGTCACCCGGTATCCTTCACTTCCTCAAAGAGATGGTTAATTCGAGTAGCAAGTTAATCGCGTTCTGAGCCTTGATTGGTGTTTCTAGCCCTACCCGCCCGGCACGGTAGATATCTCTTGCCTTGAGCTCGGCTTTTAGATTCCTGCGTGATAGGCGTTTTAGAAGCGTTTTGGCCGCATCAATATCGGGTATGGTGGCATAGCTGTAAATTCTCTGGTCCTGACTTAAATCTGTATTAAACAGTCTTTTTGAATGTTTGCTTTCGACCCAAAGTGGACATTCAAGAAACCATTGGTTCACACGGTTATGTCATGGGCTTCTCTTATTTGTGGGCCTAAATTCTCACATTTAAATAAGAGCATACCAATCACCTTGACTTAAATAGGGTAGTCACGCAACATATAATCCTAGCGGTAGTAAGCACCCTAATAAAATATAACTTTGAAAAGCTTTCATTCATTGAATGTAACTTACCAGACAGGGTGTTTTTGCTTACTACACAATCGTGTAGGTCATAAGCAGAATAGTGCGTTCCCCAATTACTGGTTCCTAAGATTCTCCAGATCTCGGAGGCAACAATGCAGGGTACGGCAGACAGGGGGCTATAACCGAAGAATTTTATTTGCTGAATTGTTGGGAGAAAGGTGTTTGTCCTTATTGCAAGGGGATATTCCCTGCAACGGTGCAAATAGGATCTGGCCAGAAGAAAAAGGGCGGCTTTTGCAGCTTGGATTGCTATACAAATTATTATGGACTTGATATCAAGGAGCGCCACAGACGCATTATTGGATTTAGCGGTACAAACTCCGAGTAAATTTAGTTCCCAGAAAAAACAAGAACCGCCGGTTGGATCTGAAGCCAAGACTAGCGATGATACTTATTCAACGGGAATATTGCCTATACAGCATCTAAAGAAGCAGGTTAATCTCACCAAAGAAATTTTCGCTCTGGAGCCAATCCTAGATAATCAATTCCAACCTGCAAGTTTGGATCTTAGGTTGGGCTCTATCGCATATCGAGTTCGCGCTAGTTTTTTACCAGGGAAAAGTGCGACAGTTAAACAGAAGCTCGAAGAGCTCGCGATGCACGAGATGGACATTACCAACGGCGCGGTGCTGGAGCGTGGTTGCGTTTACATCATTCCACTACTTGAAGGTTTGGCGTTAAAACATAGAATGTCTGCAATGGGGAATCCAAAGAGCTCCACTGGGCGTCTAGACATATTTACGCGGCTTATCACTGATAACGGCACAGAATTTGATCATGTGCGCGAGCAATATAACGGCATGCTTTTCGCCGAAGTGTCGCCACGCACCTTTAGCATATTAGTTCGTAAAGGTTCGAGATTAAGTCAGATACGAATACGTCGCGGGACTCCTCCTAGTTCCGATGCGGACATGCGGCGCTTGCAGAGGGAGTATCAGATTGTTAACTCACCAATCCATGGAGATGAAATCCGAAACGGGGTGCCGGTATCTGTCGATGTGCGGGGAGATAGGTCAGGAGGGCTCATTGGGTACAAAGCTAAAAATCATGCGGGGTTAGTTGATATTGACAAATTCCAACACTATGCGATAAGTGATTTTTGGGAACCGGTCTATGCGCCTACTCGGAGTGGGCTAGTATTAAATCCGCAGGATTTTTATATTCTTGCATCACAGAATGACGTAATGATTCCACCAACACACGCGGCCGAAATGATCGCTTATGACACTCTTGTCGGGGAATTTCGAGTTCACTATGCTGGGTTTTTCGACCCCGGTTTCGGGCATCCAGAAGCGGGAGGCGAAGGATCGCGAGCTGTTCTAGAAGTCCGCTCCTATGAGGTTCCGTTTGTGATTGAACACGGACAAGTGGTTGGTAGGCTGGCTTATGAGAGGCTAACAGCGGTACCAAGCCAGCTTTATGGCGCCGCCAACGCATCGTACCAAGGTCAAGGCATTAGGCTAAGTAAGCACTTTAAATAAACTGCTCTTTCTATCCAAATTTCGCTAATGTGCGTTAATATATTCTCCAGTGTAGGTATTTGTAATGTACTACTAGAGAACGATACGATTAATTCTTATACGCGTATATGCGCGTGTTATGGTGCACTTGCTCACAAGTTTAATAAAAACCGAGTTCTTAATTTCCTTATCTATTAGAAGATTCTTTCCCAATCTCAAGCCGAGATAAAGACCCAGCACAGAAAACAACTGTAGGAAATCTTTTGAAATACCCTTCACTTTCAGCTTTTGTCTTTATTTCGGCTATAACGCTACGCGAGCGAGCACGTCGTTGTGACAACGCAACATGAGAATCAAGTATTGATTTAAAAGTAGTCATTGTTAGCTCTTGTGTAATTGATAAATACTCGACATAAAAATAAGCAAACACTGTCTGTACTAATTACTTTCATATTTTGCAGAGCTCGCGTGTGTCGACATCAATGAGCAATTAGGTGGCATTTTGTGCTTTTTTCGGTATGGTTTCTTAGTCTAATTTTGATATGGAACTATAGTAGTCTATACGAAATTGATTGTTATCAGTATGTTGTCCTACCTACGTATCTTCTATACGGAAACCGTATAGTAAATTTCCTATCTCTTATGTTTCCAGAAATTGAAAATTTTAGTAAGCGAGGGATGAAAGATACGCGCATGCGTGCGGCAGGGATGGCGGGGTGGGGTAATGCTCGAAACACGGCAAACAGAAACTCCTAATATCTGTTTCTTCATTAACTAATCCCCTATTGACTGGGTAAGATTTCAGAGTTGAACGTCTGCTTTGTGCCAAAAGCGGACATTCATATGAATACAAAAAAAACCCAGCGCTGTGCCGTGTAAGTTTAATATTGTAGAAAACGAAAACGTTTATCTTTTTTACTTAAAACGATTACCTGAGATTCGGGTTCCCAGACTCCGGCCTTATTTCTTTCGCTTATTCGACTGCAACACAGTGCGTTTCCTACTACTAACTACGAAGCTTTGGTATCGTATAGAACGACGTGCTGCTTTTGCCTTTCTCTTCACTTCTAAACGCTTGGTAGAAACTAGGTCTCCTTTCATAGAAAAGGTTTCATGACTGCTCGTCACAGGATTGAAGAAGCCGACATATCCACCAGGGTTGACTCTAAATGACTGTAGGGTTTGGCCATTATAATGTCGAGCGAGGAAATCATTTCGAGAGCCAGGTTCTGCTGCTGGGGTAAAGTAAAGGGGTAGTACAAAATTAGAAACTTCAACGCTGTCGATTTTGTAGGTTTCGGTTTGAACCGCATCACACATTTCGTACCAATGAAATACAGTCATATCTGAATTACTTGGGTGTGGACCCATGACAAGTAGATTCACATTTGGATCGGCAATTAATTCCAGCGCTTCATGCGACAGGGTCACAGTCCAATTTTCGCCCATCTGTTGTGAGAACTTGGTAAAAACGAAACCAAACGGAATACCTCTATTATTCTTATCGTGAAACCCAAGGGCGTTGTCGACATTTACATCGTCCCAAAGGTAGATGATGGCATCCCCCCGCATATCGATGGGTGACTCTATATTAGGCTGCTGACCGCTTCTTCCCTCCAATCGAAGCATGGCACCTAGGCTCCAATAGGGCTCAAAATCCTGCGCAATCTGTCGATTTATCGCTCGAATCGCAATTTGCACCTCCTCATCAGAGAGCTGACTAGTTGCATGGTTAATAACTGAGATAATCATATTGCATTCTCCTTGTGATTCACAATTCAGTAAGAGTAGCTGATAGAGTTCCGTGTTCCGCGTTCAAATTGGTAGACCAAGCAGTCATCAATGTTGAACGTTCGACGAGACAAAAACACAGACGCTCATAGAAACGATGTGTACGACTATTATTTGCAAGCGGATCTTGCAGATTTCCTCCGCAATTATCCAAGAATTCTTGTTACACAAGATGGGTCTATCAGTATGGTATGCGGTATGTA
>SMXG01000100.1 GCA_004356775.1 Betaproteobacteria bacterium
CTCTTTATTTCTGATGATAGATTCCATGCTGCATCTACAGTTATTTCAGGATCATAACCCCTCACTTTCATTCCGAGTCCAATGGCCGCGTCTGCGACCAGCCGTCCTACCGCACCCAACCCAATAATCCCTAATGTACGCCCCGGCAACTCCATCCCAGCAAACTGCTTCTTGCCATCTTCCGCCAATTTGTGTAGGGTGGTGTCATCGCCTTGCAGATTTTCAGTGAAGTGAATTGCAGGAATCAAGTTACGTGCCGCCATCAGTATGCCTGCCAGCACAAGTTCTTTCACGGCATTTGCATTTGCACCAGGGGCATTAAAAACGGGAACACCACGTAGATTCATGTTTTTTACCGGAACGTTATTGGTTCCTGCTCCTGCCCTTCCAATCGCCATTACACTTTTAGGAATATCCATTTTTAGCATATTGTGCGAACGTACCAGGATTGCATCCGGTTCAACAATATTGTTCCCCACCACGTAACGATTGCTTGGAAAGTGATTTAAACCAAGCATAGAGATCTGATTGAGTGTGTGTATCTGGAAAATTTTGTGTGCTCGGTCAGTCATGATTACTTGCAAATTCTTTCATGAATTCTACCAAGGTGGCAACGCCTTCAATTGGCATAGCGTTGTATATTGAAGCGCGTATCCCGCCCACTGAGCGATGGCCTTTCAAATGAAACATACCACGTTCCTGCGCTTGTTTCAGAAACTCTCCTTCCAACGTCGTATTCTTTAGCGTGAAGGGTACATTCATACGTGAGCGGTCGGGGTTGGCCACCGGACAGTGATAAAAATCAGTTGTATCAATCAAGTCATACAATAGATTAGCCTTGGCAATGTTGATCTTCTCCATTTCTACCAATCCCCCCTTCTTCATTAGCCACTTGAACACCAACCCGGCGACATACATAGCATAAGTAGGTGGGGTGTTATACATGGAAGCATTGTCGGCATGGATTTTGTAGTCGAACATGCTTGGCGTGCCTGGTATAGTTGTGCCTAGCAAATTCTCGCGTACAATGACGATAGTCAAACCTGCTGGCCCCATGTTCTTCTGGGCTCCAGCATAAATTACCCCGAACTGAGTAATATCCAGCGGCCGTGACAAAATACAGGACGACATGTCTGCTACCAGCGGTACATTGTTGCCCAGATGTGTCAAATCGGGTGTCCAGTTAAACTCTACGCCACCGATGGTTTCGTTGGGCGTGTAATGCACATAGGCTGCATTCTGGTCCAGTTTCCATTTGTCTTGCGTTGGTGCATACGTGAAATCTGCATCCTCTGACGAGGCTGCGATATTTACTTTGCAAAACCTTTGTGCTTCCTTTATGGCCTTTTTCGACCACGCTCCCGTGTTAATATAATCGGCTCTCTTTTTTTCGCGCAGCAAATTCATCGGCACCATAGAGAACTGGCTGGAAGCTCCACCAGAGAGGAACAGCACTTTGTAATTACTTGGAATGCCTACCAATTCGCGAAAATCGGCTTCAACTTTCTCGGCAATAGACGTAAATTCCTTTCCACGATGACTCATTTCCATCACAGACATGTTGCTATCATGCCAGTTGAGCATTTCGTCACGTGCTCGTTGTAGTACTTTTGTCGGTAACACTGCAGGGCCTGCGCTAAAATTAAATATGCGTTCCACAGTTAATATACGTTCCAGAACTTAAACCCTTATTTTAGCTTATATATTTATGCAGCTTAATGGTTATTCCACATCGGATTCAATTACTCTTTCTAGTCCGGCAAGTTTTTCACCCTCACCCAGATTAATCAATGTCACTCCCTGGGTAGCGCGATTCATTTCTCGAACTTCCTTGACCCGGGTACGAATCAGTACACCCCCAGTGGTAATAAGCATAAATTCATCCTCTTCTTTCACCAGTCTGGCGGCTATTACTTTGCCATTTCGTTCGTTGGTCCTAATCGAGATCATGCCTTGTGTGCCTCTGCGGTGGCGTGCATATTCACTTATCGGAGTACGTTTACCGTAGCCATTTTCGGTTGCAGTCAACACTGCTAGTTCCTCGTTCTCAGCGACCAGTAGTGAAATTACTTTCTGTCCTTTACCTAGCTTCATACCACGAACACCGCGCGCGCTGCGTCCTGTCGGGCGTACATCTTTTTCATCAAATCGCATTGCTTTGCCGCCATCGGAAAATAGCATTACGTCATGCTCACCTTCCGTGAGTGCGACACCGATTAGGTAATCACTATTATCTAATCCCAGTGCAACAATGCCGCCGACACGAGGTCGAGAAAATTTAGATAGTGGTGTTTTTTTCACTGTGCCGAGAGAGGTGGCCATGAAAATAAAACGATTGTCGTCAAACTTCCTTACTGGAAGGATAGCGTTAATTTTTTCTCCCTCTTCTAGTTGTAGCAAGTTAACGATTGGTTTACCACGTGAAGCTCGTCCACCCTGTGGTACTGAATACACCTTAATCCAGTAGGCTCGCCCACGGCTCGAAAAGCAAAGAATATAATCGTGAGTATTCACGATAAACAAATTGTCAATAAAGTCGTCTTCTTTGGTTCCCGTCGCCTGCTTACCACGCCCACCACGCTTCTGTGCGCGATAATCCTGTAGCGGTTGTGACTTAATATAGCCAGTGTGTGACAGTGTTACGACTACGTCTTCCGGCGCAATTAGGTCTTCCATACTTAAGTCTTGTGTGCTGACTACGATCTCGCTACGACGTTTGTCGCCAAACTGTTTCTTGATAGCGACCAGTTCTTCGATAATGATGTTTGTGACGCGCTCTGCTTGTGCGAGAATGTCGAGGAGGTCGGCAATTTTGTTCATTACGTCCTTGTATTCACTAACAACCTTGTCTTGTTCTAATCCAGTCAGTCGCTGCAAACGCAATTCCAGAATTGCCTGGACTTGTGAATCTGACAAGCGGTAGCCTTTTTTGGATAAGCCAAATTCAGAAGCGATTCCATCTGGTCGGAATGCTTTGGCATTTACAGAGCTACGAGAGAGCATCTCCTCCACTAGTTTGGACCGCCATATTTTTGTCATTAGCATGTCCTTCGCTGCTGCTGGGGTCGGTGATGCCTTGATTAAAGCAATTACCTCATCTAGATTAGATAGTGCCACAGCCAGACCTTCCAACAGGTGGCCGCGCTCGCGCGCCTTCTTCAATTCGAACGCGGTACGTCGCGTCACCACTTCACAACGATGTTGCAGGAATGCTTCTAGCATCTGTTTTAGGTTAAGCAGGCGTGGTTGTCCGTCTAGCAGAGCTACCATGTTCATGCCAAAGGTATCCTGCAATTGTGTTTCTTTGAACAGGTTGTTTAGTATTACTTCAGGTATCTCGCCACGCTTAAGCTCAATCACCACACGCATGCCGGATTTATCCGACTCGTCACGCAAATCAGAAATACCCTCAAGTTTTTTAGAGTTCACCAACTCACTAATACGGATTAGTAGGTTTGCCTTATTGACCTGGTACGGTAGTTCATCAATAATAATGCTCTGACGGCTACCTTGCTCCATATCCTCAAAGTGAGTACGGGCACGCATCACTATGCGACCGCGCCCTGTGTGATAGCCTTCATGCACTCCAGAAATGCCGTAAATGATGCCGGCAGTAGGAAAATCTGGCGCCGGAATGATTTTGATCAGTTCGTTTATGCTGATTTCGGAATTTTTTAGCAATGCTAGGCAGGCCTCTACCACCTCATTCAGATTGTGTGGTGGAATGTTGGTTGCCATACCCACTGCGATACCAGAAGAACCGTTGATGAGCAGGTTCGGGATTTTTGCTGGCAGAACCACCGGCTCTTTTTCTGTGCCATCGTAATTAGGCACAAAGTCTACTGTCTCTTTTTCGAGATCCGCCAACAATTCATGGGCAATGCGCGACATGCGAATTTCGGTATAACGCATTGCCGCTGCATTATCACCATCTATTGAACCAAAGTTACCCTGACCATCAACCAAAACATAACGTAACGAAAAATTCTGTGCCATGCGTACGATAGTGTCATATGCTGCCGTATCGCCATGGGGATGATATTTACCGATTACGTCGCCGACGATGCGCGCAGACTTCTTGTAGGGGCGGTTCCAGTAGTTGGAAAGTTCATGCATAGCGAGCAGTGAACGTCGGTGTACCGGTTTTAAGCCATCACGTACATCTGGCAGCGCCCGTCCCACGATTACGCTCATGGCATAGTCGAGGTAGGATCTGCGCATCTCTTCTTCAAGGCTGATTGGCAGGGTTTCTTTTGCGAATTGATCCATTGTTATATTTTTCTTTCAGAGACAATAAGTTACGTTAATAATTCTGCTTCAAGTACAATTACATAAAAAACTATAATTTTAACATGTCGCCCCCATTGGAGACAATTTGATTTCTTATACATACGCTGTGTGCATGGGCTCTAATCGGACAGGAGTCAATCAATAAATCGTTATTTAGAAAGCAAAATTCGTTTGTGCAGCAATGTGTCGTCGAATGATGATAGTGTTCATCTTTAATAATCGAAAGATAATCTGGATTTAAATCAAATTCTTTCAACGAATGGCCCACAGTATTAAGATCGATACATTGTTAGAAGCTCGCTGGATTATTCCAGTGGAACCTGCTGGGGCCGTGTTACATGATTACGCGATTGCGATTGATCAAGGTGTAATCCAATCGATCTTGCCAAATGCTGAAGCACGCTTACAGTTTGCCCCAAAGGAACGAATTGTATTGAGCAATCACGCACTGATCCCCGGTTTGGTCAATCTTCATACCCATGCAGCCATGTCATTGATGCGTGGGCTAGCAGACGATCTGCCATTGATGGAGTGGCTCAACAATCATATTTGGCCCACTGAATCTCTACATATGAATGCAGATTTTGTTCTAGATGGAACAGGTCTAGCCTGCGCTGAGATGCTGAAAGGTGGCACCACTTGCTTTAACGACATGTATTTTTTTCCGGAAGCATCTGCGCAAGCGGCTTTAAGCATAGGGATGCGCGCAGCAATCGGCATGATCATAATTGATTTTCCTACTGTCTACGCAAGTGATGCGGATGATTATCTAGCCAAAGGCTTAGCGATGCGAGACGAGTATCGTCATCATCCTCTATTGTCTTTTTGCTTTGCCCCACATGCACCCTACACCGTAGATGACAAGACTTTTACCAACATTCTTACTTACGCCGAGCAGCTAGACTTGTCCATACATATTCATTTGCACGAAACCGATATTGAAATCAGGAACAGCCTAAAAACTAGCGGTTTGCGTCCAATTGAGCGGCTGCACAAACTTGGCCTGCTTTCTCCTAATCTGATTGCTGTACATATGATACATCTAACTAGTGAAGAAATTGGGCTGATCGGAAACCAAGGTTGTAGTGTGGCACACTGTCCCTCTTCGAATCTAAAGCTTGCGAGTGGATTTGCCCCGATTCCTGCATTGTTACGTCAAGGCATCAATGTCGGGTTAGGATCAGATAGTGCGGCCAGCAACAACCGTCTGGATATGTTTGAAGAAATGCGGCTTGCTGCATTGCTTGCCAAAGCGCAAAGTAGTAATGCGGAGGAGCTACCCGCACACCAGGCTCTGCAAATGGCAACACTAAATGGTGCCAGAGCATTGGGCTTAGGTGATCGTACTGGTTCTCTGGTAGTAGGCAAAATGGCGGACATTACTGCTGTCGATTTTTCTAGACTGGAACTTTTGCCCTGCTATGATCCAATTTCACACCTCGTTTACTCTGCTGATCGCCAACACGTGAGCCATGTCTGGATAGATGGTAAAATGCTACTAAATGAAAGGCAATTTACTACCCTAGATGAGCAGGAACTCTTACATCGAGTAGCGTTTTGGCAGGATAGAATTAAGATGAAGAAAAATGGATAGGATCTTGGATAACAATATAAATGTAGATCCGTTGGAACTGGAAAAATTCAACCAGATCGCGCATCACTGGTGGGATCCCAACAGTGAATTTAAGCCGTTACATGAAATCAATCCGCTGCGGCTAAATTATATTCAGCAACTGGTTGGTCTGGATGGAAAAGTGGTGCTTGACGTTGGCTGCGGTGGGGGCATTCTAGCGGAAAGCATGGCAGAAAGTGGAGCGAATGTAACGGGTATTGACGTAGGGGACAAGTCCCTGAAAGTTGCAAAGTTGCACCTGCTGGAAACGGGTAACAAGGTAGACTATCGGCATATCACAGCGGAAGATCTTGCAAAAGAGCAACCGAATCATTACGACATTGTCACCTGTATGGAAATGCTAGAACACGTACCCGACCCTGAGAGTATCGTGCGTTCTTGTGCGGTACTGACCAAACCCGGTGGTTGGGTTTTCTTCTCAACGCTTAATCGCAATCCAAAATCGTATTTGTTGGCTGTGATTGGTGCAGAATATGTATTAAACCTATTACCGCGCGGTACGCACGATTATGCAAAATTTATCAAGCCATCTGAGCTAGCACGCATGGCTCGCGGTGCTGGGCTCGATGTGGAAACGATCACTGGCATGACCTATAACCCCATCACCAAAATTTACTCACTGGTGCGGGATTCGAGCGTGAACTACATTATGACGTACCGTGCATAATATTTACGGATGAGCATCAAGATCGTGATGCCTGATCGAAAAAGTGGCTCTTCCGCTTTCAAACTCTCTGCCTGTCATTTATTTGTTCATGATTAAAGCCGTTCTATTCGATTTAGACGGTACTCTTGTCGACACCGCACCCGATCTGGGTCACGCTCTTAATCGACAGCGTATTGATCGGAGCTTGCCAATCTTGTCAATAGATCTTATCCGCGCTGAAGCTTCAGCTGGCGCACGTGGCTTGCTAGGCCTTGGATTTAACATCAAGCCAGGCGATTCAGGATATGAGGCTATGCGTAACGAATTCCTAAACTTCTACGCGGAACGTTTGTGTCATGATACTCATTTGTTTCCAGGCATAGCTGAACTACTCGATCAGCTTGACGCGCGCCACCTGCCTTGGGGTGTGGTCACTAATAAGCCAGGGCGATTTACTAATCCACTTTTACAACAACTTGGTTTAAGCTCTCGCGCAGCATGCGTGATTAGTGGGGGTGGTACCGCTAAATATAAACCGCATCCCGAACCTCTTCTGGAAGCAATCCGCACACTCGCCGTTGCTCCTGACGAATGCATCTACTTAGGTGATGATATACGGGACGTACAAGCTAGCCTAGCCGCAGGTATAGAGCCGATCATCGCAACATACGGCTACCTCGGCAATGGAGTGCCTCCCGAGTCTTGGGGGGCTAAGCATCTCATTGAACACCCTCAGGATTTGCTCAACTATCTCTAGAATCTGTTAGAATCAAACAGTTGACGGTTGAACTATTCTGTAACAACGCAATCTTATAACCGTAACATAGAATGCCGGGGGCGACCTGGCTTCGACGTAGGTTTGAAAGCAGGACAGGGCATACCGAGGACCAGTCACCTCGTAAATACATCTGGAAAAGTAATAATTGCAAACGAAGATAGTTACGCTCTAGCCGCTTAAATCCGGCTAGACTCCGCACCGGTGGGCCTTAACGCCGGGTCTGGTAACAGGCAGCGGAGCCATTAACGAGGATCGCGCTTTGTAGGGTCGCTTTACAGAGTGTTAAATAATAGGTGGCTCGCCTTACTTCAGTCCGCCAGTTGACGGTTGTTGGGTCAAATCAAATAACTTGCGCTATGTATGTAGAACTGACTGTAGAGGATTTGCGGACGCGGGTTCGATTCCCGCCGCCTCCACCAATTGCACTTCCAGCAACATCCAACGCCGTCCACAAGACGGCGTTTTTCTTTGTATCTTCAGTAAGTAAGCGTCCAGTAACTTCCTGTACCTTCCAGTGACAGCCTGCCAAAATGGGGGTATCATTGGGGGTATCAGTGGAAAATCGAACTGGAGAAAAATCATGTCTGGGGGTATCTCAGGAAGGTTGACAGATAAGGCTATCATAGCCTTCATAGCTAAAGAAGGCCGTAGTTCAAAGCTTTCAGACGGAGGTGGTATGTATCTTATTATTACCTCTCCTAAAAAAGCTACTTGGCGCTATAAGTACCGCATTGAGGACAAAGAGAAAACTTACACAATTGGACCCTATCCATCTATTTCCCTGGCGGCAGCGCGTGTTGAGCTGACTGAGATCAAGGCTCTTGTACGGGAAAATAAAGATCCGGTCACTCAACGAAGAATCAGTCGCTCAGAAACATGCGCTGCAAGTGACAATACATTTAAGGCTGTTGCTAGTGAATGGCTGACAATGAAAAAACAACAATGGAGCGAAATTCATTCTAAGAAATCATCACGTGCTTTTGAGCGTGACATTTACCCTGTTATCGGAAAATTACCTATTGCTAACATCAATCCCGCTATTGTTGCCAAGGTCATCGAGGACATATACAAGCGCGGAGTACTTGAAACAGCTACCCGAATACTCCAGCACCTGAATGGTGTTTTTCGTTACGCACAGGCCAAGGGGCTATGCAGTAATAATCCAGCATCAGCTGCACGTGAAATCTTGCCTAAGAAGAAGGATGTTGGACGGATACCTGCTTTGTTGGACTTTGTATCTTTAGGGAATATCTTACGGAGTGCAGATATGGCTAACATCTCTCCATCGGTGCGGATGGCGCATCGCTTGTGTGCATTTACCGCAGCGCGTATTGGAACTGTCATTAATGCAGAATGGAAAGAATTTAATCTTAAGAGTGCCCAGCCGTGTTGGAATATTCCACGTGCAAAGATGAAAGTTAAATCACGGTTTACTGAGCACCGAATTCCATTGGGCCCTGAAATTGCAGATGAGTTGTGCCAATGGAAAAACATTGTGAATAGCAAGGTTTATCTATTTCCTTCGCCTACAGGAGGCAAACATATAGGGCGTGAGTCTATCGAAAAAGTGTACCGTGTAAC
>SMXG01000101.1 GCA_004356775.1 Betaproteobacteria bacterium
ATGTCCTTTACTAGAACATTGGTATAGAAGTTTTAGCGTCCACTAGTAACTTAGTAATTAGCGGCATCCTAGACTCAGTTACACCAATTCTGCTGGAATTACCGAAACTATATGGATTACTCCATGGACGAGATACAGATGGAAAAATTTAGTTTTCGTGACGTAGGATGTTAGAAACAAGAATATGAAAAACCTGCTTTGGATCTGATGCATCACTGGGATTCAGTTCTGCTGCAGTGCATTTATCGTCAGTTATTTCGTTGCAAAATTGGCAGTAACTATGCCAATTCTTATTGTATACGGCTATACGCTCTTGAGGAACATCATATCTGAAGTCTTCTACCACCTCTAGCATCGCAGGTAATCTATCGCGCAAGTACACTCCAATATCTTTAGGCCAGTTAACAGGTTCTGGATACAAACCAGATAATATAGAGTGGATTGACAAACGAAAATTGTTGGCAGCGATAGCATGGCGTTTTCGGCGGAATGGTTCATAAATTCCAGCACATGTGATAGCCACTGCAAGTAAAGCTAAAGGCCATATCGGTACTCGGGCGAAATACCCGGATATTTGGTTGAGAAATTCGTCCATATTCTTCTATGATAACTGATTGATGTTACTGGGAATGTGAAAAAAAGTTAAACTGCCTCTTATTTTCCTCTTATTTTCTATTTTTTGCTTCTCTATTTTTCTCTACTAAATTTTTCATCTGACAACAAGCAACGATAAATGGACCTTGAATCTGTCATAGTTAAAATAAAGGTAAAATTAGGGGGTCTTTTTCCCTCTTAAAAACATGCATGACTTTTTGGCTTACACCGAACTCATTTTTCCCTCCCTTAGAAGACGCGCTTGTTAAGCCAAACGGTCTGCTCGCTGCTGGCGGAGATCTCTCGGCAGAACGCCTGATCGAGGCTTATCGTAGTGGGATTTTTCCTTGGTTCAATGAAAACGAACCTATTTTATGGTGGAGCCCCAATCCACGTATGGTTCTGTTTCCCTGTGAACTTAGAATTTCTCGTTCGCTAAATAAAATTCTGAGGAATAGTAATTACGAAGTCCGTGTAGACAGCGCTTTCAGCCAAGTCATACAGGCTTGCGCCGCACCACGCAAGGGACGATCTGGTACCTGGATACACTCGGACATGATTTCAGCCTATACAATACTACATGAAATGGGGCTGGCTCATTCAGTAGAAACTTGGGTGGACGGTGAACTAATAGGTGGCCTATACGGCATCGCTCAGGGAAAAATGTTCTTCGGCGAATCGATGTTTTCCCGAATCCATGACGCTTCCAAAATCGCATTTGTGCACCTGGTAAAACAGTTGGAACGATGGAACTTCAAAATGATTGACTGTCAGATGAAAACTGCCTACCTTGCTTCATTCGGGGCACGAGAAATCTCCCGTAAGGAATTTAGTCAAAAACTAAAAGAGTTGGTAAACTACCCTGATCAAATCGAGAAATGGCAATTCGATAATGAACCTATTAAATGATTTCCCTTCATCGATACTGCAGTTCTACACTACTGCATCTTATCCTTGCAACTATCTGGCAGATAAATTGGCTCGCTCCCAGGTAGCAACACCCAGTCACCTAATAGATACACATGCCTATGGCGAATTGGTACGGACTGGTTTTCGTCGTAGTGGTGCCTTTACCTACCGTCCCTATTGTGATCACTGCAACGCCTGCGTTCCAGTACGTGTCATCGTTAATGATTTTTCCCCTAGCCATACTCAGCGTCGCGTCTGGAAACGCCACCAAAATCTAATCGCGACGCAACATGAGCTATATTACCACCCGGATCATTATGCACTTTACCAACATTACCAAATGCAACGTCACCGCGGCGGAAGCATGGATCACGATAGTCGCGAGCAATATCAAAATTTCCTGTTGCAAAGCAATGTCAATTCCAAGCTAGTTGAATTTCATGAAAGTGGACAGCTACGTATGATTAGTATTATTGATAAACTACCTGATGGCATATCATCGGTATACACTTTCTTCGACCCTGATGTACAGGGTGCTAGTTTTGGTACCCACTGCATCTTATGGCAGGTACAACAATGCCATACACTTGGGCTGCCCTACCTTTATCTAGGATACTGGATCAAGGCAAGCCGAAAAATGGAATACAAGACTAATTTCCAACCACTACAAGGCTTAATCAACAGAAAATGGCAGCTCTTGAAGAAAACGAAACAAACTTCTTTTAATTCATCCACCAGCTCTTACGAATGATCATATACTGGGCCAGAGAATTCATCGTTGCATCACCGTATTTCGGCCACATGTTCCTCCAATGACTCTGTTTCTTTATCTTGGTGAGTTTTTCGTTGCAACTGCGCCAAATTCCCAAAGGCTGTAGCCACATCAGGATGCTTTGAGCCAAGGGTATTTACCCAAAACTTTAGCGCACGTTTAAAGAGTGGTTCTGGCCTGGGAAGACTGCATTTAAACAGAATACAATGCTGCTAGGTTGTTTAGGTTCGCAGCTACAGTTGGGTGCTCTGGGCTAAGAGTTTTTTCAACGATTTCCACACGCACGCTTATAGAGCGGATCAGCCCGTGCATATCCTTCTCTTTCCTTGTAAAGCGCTACCAAAAATTCTTAGATGATCTAAGCCGAAAACTTTCTCATTAATTACCATGCACACTTGAGGAGCGGACCTGCCACTGCATATTGTCTTTGTACGCGATATACTTCTACTAAATTATCAGACTTGCGGTCACATTGGGATGATTCGAACCAAGATCTCTTTCAGCCGTTTGAAGAGCCTTCTTTGTTACTGCGATAGCACTAACATAGTCACCCTACTGATATAAAGGATTCCACCTTCTCGTTAAGCGTGTCCCACTCAGTAGTGGCATGGACGTACCCACCATCTGACAGAAAAAAGAATAAAAGAAAGGACGAATGTTTTCATAACGATTTCTGTCTAAACCAATTTGGAAATCAATAAAACCACTTTAAATAATCTACCTAACACAAGGAGTGATCTAGACCAAAATAATAAACAATCTAACCCAGTCTACTAATACGACTTTTTACCTGCAGGATAATTGATTCTATATACGTGACTTATGAATCATACGCCATAGAAGCTAGAGAGGACAGATTACCAGCCTTCATTTCCTAGCGCTCTTTTAGCGAGCTGTAACAGCAAAGGAACCACTTGATTGAAACCAAATTCACGCACCATCAAAACCAGACTATAGAAATGGAGATGTATAGTCATTAATACTTTTTGTTGTGCCCAATTTAGTTTCTACTGGGATGTTATCCATGTTATTTTCGCGAACACATCTAAATTTGGAGTCGTATTTTTGACCGTATTACGAATGCCTCGTGTATTCCTAGGTGATGTAAGAGTTTGATTAACTCATATTCTGAACGGGTAGCACTTTTGGTTAAATAAAACCTTAACGTAATCGGTATTCTTCTAAATTCAACCCCTTTTTCAGGTTAGAATTAGTATTATGCTCTATTCTCTGCTCCGCCCGCTACTTTTCAGACTCAACCCAGAAACCGCACACCGTGTTACGCTCAAAGCGATTGGGAATGCCCACCGATTCAAGCTACTCCAAGGGCATCCCATCGACTGCAAGCATCGTAACATTATGGGTCTTGACTTCCCTAACCCTGTCGGGCTAGCTGCTGGGTTGGACAAGAACGGCGAATATGTCAATGCACTTGCCGCGTTTGGCTTCGGTTTTATCGAAATTGGCACTGTTACGCCCCGCCCTCAGCCTGGAAATCAGAAGCCACGCTTGTTCAGAATCCCACAAGCAAACGCTATGATCAACCGATTGGGCTTTAATAATTATGGTGCAGACAAACTAGTTGAAAATGTTAAGCACATGAACTATCAGGGTATACTAGGAATCAACATCGGCAAGAATTTTGATACACCGGTGGAGAAAGCCGCTGAGGATTACTTGATGTGTCTGCGCAAAGTTTACTACTACGCTAGTTATATCGTGGTCAATATCTCTTCTCCCAATACGCCCAATCTAAGGCAGCTACAAAACATCGAAGAACTTGATCCTTTATTAGGTACGCTAAAATTAGAACAAAATAAGCTTGCTGATGAATGTGGTAAATACACGCCTTTGGTAGTGAAGATTGCACCAGACCTTGAGACAACACAAATAATATCTATCGCTACGTTATTGATGAAACACAAGATTGACGGAGTCATCGCTACCAATTCTACTTTCTCACGAATTGGGGTAGAGCATCTACCTCATTCAAGCGAAACTGGTGGATTAAGCGGTGCCCCGCTTACGAAGCACGCCACCACAGTTATTCACCAATTACACGGTGTGTTACAAGGTGCAGTACCCATTATCGGCGTGGGTGGCATTATGTGCGCAACTGACGCAAAGGAGAAAATGGATGCAGGAGCGAGTCTGGTGCAGGTCTATACTGGATTAATCTATCGAGGCCCAAAATTGGTACGTGAAGCAGTACAAGCTATTAGTAAGTAAGAACCAGATATTTTCTTTTCATCCATACTGAAAGAGCCACCAAGCAAAAACCTAGGCAGAAAGAATGTTGATAGAAAAAATTGATGCCATTTTACCGCAGACCCAATGTGGTCAGTGTGGTTTCTCCGGCTGTAAACCTTATGCCATAGCAATTGCAGAAGGTCGCGCTGACATCAATCAGTGTCCGCCGGGCAATGAGGAAGGCATACAGCAACTAGCTGATTTACTAGGAGTGAAGCCTAAACCCCTAAACACAGCGCATGGTTTACCCAAATCCAAATCAATTGCATTTATCGATGAGCAAGTATGTATAGGCTGTACGTTTTGCATTCAAGCTTGTCCTGTGGACGCCATCGTCGGCGCAGCTAAAAAGATGCACACAGTGATTGGCGTAGAATGCACAGGATGCGAGCTCTGCATTGCACCATGCCCAGTGGATTGCATCAGTATGATTCCACTTAGTAAACAAATTGTTGATACAAAATGTGAACCTTATTTCACTAGCGATAACATGTTAACACGCGAGAACGAAATGAAGAAAAAGGCAGCCGATCATGCACGCATTCGATATGAACAAAAATTAAAAAGACTTAAGTATGAAAAAAATGAGAGGACCGAGAGACTCGCGAAACTGACGAAAGCAATTAAGTCTTCATACGTTACTTCGGCAACCAACATTTTTAAGAAAAAACAATCAAAACTACACTGGAACATGAAATAACAACCTAGTTTAGATAAATGAATAGAAATAACCGTGTTAATTAGTTGATACTTTTCTTCGTAATTTATGAACTCATCAAAGCGACACGAAATATTTTCTCGTCTTAAGATGGTCAATCCACATCCTACCACTGAGTTGGTTTATAACACGCCATTCGAGTTACTAGTAGCAGTAATACTATCAGCCCAAGCCACCGATAGAAGCGTGAACCTGGTGACTAGGTTGCTTTTCCTTAAAACCAACACACCGAAAAAGATTCTTGCCCTTGGGGAAACCAGATTACGTGATGCGATCAAAAGCATCGGTTTATATAAAACTAAAACAAAGAACATTCTGGCAACTTGCAGGCTTCTCATTCAGCACCACAATAGCTCTGTGCCACAAACACAGGATAAGCTGGAAAAACTTCCTGGAGTGGGACACAAAACTGCCAACGTAATCCTGAATACTGCATTTGGTGAACCAACCATCGGGGTAGACACTCACATCTTCCGCGTCGCCAATCGTACCGGACTTGCAACTGGAAAAAATGTGTTGGAAGTAGAACTAAAACTTCTTAAATTTGTGCCGAAAGAGTTTCACCATGATGCCCATCATTGGTTAATCCTGCATGGACGCTATGTGTGCAAGGCACGAAAACCAGAATGTGCCATGTGTATTATTGAAGATCTATGTGATTTCAAGAAAAAAACGTTAGGAACTAATGCTCCCAATTCAGTATCTACATCTTGAATGTTTAATCTGTCCAGACCCCAGGCGCGTCAATTCTTTTTTAACACTTGGCACAAGTACAGCCATCGAGAAGCTCTTTCTGACATGGAAGAAATCGCACTTAAGGTAATCCTATTACATCCAGAATATCAATCTATACTCGATGATCCGGAACGTTATTACGACAAAGATTACCTACCTGAAATGGGCGACACTAATCCATTTCTGCACATGGGTATGCATATTGCCATCAAGGAGCAACTTTCAATAGACCAACCCATTGGAATCCGTAATCGGTTTGAACGCTTGCTGAAAAGAACCGGTAATGAGCATGACACCATGCATCAAATTATGGAATGTCTTGCAGAAATGATCTGGCAAGCACAGCGGAGCCAATCCACACTAGATGCATCGATTTATTTTGAATGCTTGGACAAACAGGAGAATTGATCAGAGAACAAAAAAAGGAGCACTAGCTGCGCCCCATTTTTATGCTCAAGAACAAAAAAGTTGGTAATTCTTAGTCTACCTACTTGCCAAGCCAATTATTTCTTAGTCCTCAGACCACGCTGGCTAGCAAAATAGACGGCCAGATTTTCAATATCTCCGATACTCAAAGCCGCAGCCATAGCATTCATGACAGGGTCTTTCCGCTCTCCTGACTTATAGTCGTTTAGAGTCTTTTCAATATAAGTCGCATGTTGTCCAGCAATCTTTGGAAAAGCTGGGTTTGGACTATTGCCATCAAGACCATGGCACGCGGCACAAACCTCCGCTGCTTTTTGCTTACCTGCTTCAATGTCAGCCGTAATTCCCTGTCCTGAGATCAGCAGTAATGTGCCGCTAAATATGGCAATAACGAAATTTGTCATAATAACTTCCTTGTGTATATATCGAAATTATTTACCATTCGAAGCAGCGTAATAGGCAGCCAAGTCTTCCATGTCCTGTATGGAGAGGGTGGCCGCAATTCCCTTCATACTGGGATGACTGCGAGCAGCTGTTTTATACGCCCGAAGTGCCTTGACCAGATATTCTGGATGCTGCCCGCCGATTTTCGGAACGTTATACACTTTTGGGTAAGCTGTACGATACCCCTCTATCCCGTGGCAACCGATACACATTGCAGTCTTCTGCTTGCCTACAACAGCGTCACCAGCTGCTTGTACTGTTCCTGAAATCGCTAAGAGTAAACCACATACGAGCATTTTTACTGTTGGTGATTTCTTCATCATGTGCGCCCCTTTTTAAAACCATTCGTTGCGTTCTACCGAATAGTAGTACGCCCTATTCTGTCGTATAAGTGTTTATTATAAAAGGAATTTATTCACTGTTTCCTTCAGGTGTGATCTTACCTAGAATTACCTAGTATTATACTGTTCTTTCTAATTCGGTTGCAAATGTGGCCGAAGTTTAGGGCTTGTCTGGTTTTTCTAGCTATGATTATACTGATCGCGCCTGCTTAAATGCGAGTAATAAGTATGGATAATTTCAAACCGATGTTCGACGTTGTTTATATCATATTGATGTGTATGCCAATGAGTAATTCTGGCATTGGGCGCGCGCAGTAATGTGCTCAGGATTGGTAGCACGCAGCTTTTACATGAAAACTACTTAGGGTGATCACCATCATAATTAACAGCCATTCTGCTGTTTATGGAATTAAATTATTCCGGGTACACTGCTATTTAATAACGTCAATCATCAAGTACACAGTCACCTCCCTTTATTTTGTCATCAAGGTCGCTTTGTTACGTTCAATCTGAGCTCCAGTCTTCCCTTCTTTCCTAGAAGCCCTTGCCTAGTTGCACTCGACACCCAGATTGTAGATTTCACTTTCCAATTTTTCGAGATAGTAGCAATCTAAAATTTCTAGATCGCTACGTGTATAAGAAAAACCATTGAAGTCAGAATTGCAAAAATAAAAATTACCTTGGTATTATCTTCACAACGATTATCCCTGCACACTTACCACAACGGCATTTTTTTATTGTCTAAAATCATGTCTATATGTAAATATAATAACTTAAGTATTTCTAAAATGTGTATTTTGTTCAGCCGTTAACCGCTTTGTTTCTAATTCATCCCATCTGGTAAGACAGCTCATGATTTCTTTCTCTATGGCAACAAAGCGCGTTTGTAATCTCACTATTTTATCAGGGGAGTCATGGTAAGTGGTTGCATCACCTAATTTACAGGTAATATTTACCTGCTCCCGTTCCAGAATATCAATTTTCGTCAGTAATGCTTCCAACTCGTTTATCTCGTTGTAGCTTAGCTTAATCCGAGAAGTTTTCTTAGGTGTTCTTGCCATTGAAACTGTTTGCTGAGGCTGTATTTTTTGCTTTCCCATTTCTTTTACGAAACTCTTTGCTCGCACCCAATCGTCGTAACCGCCTACGTATTCTCGCAACAACCCATCGCCCTCGAATACGATCACTTGGGTTACAACATTGTCTAGAAACGCGCGGTCATGGCTGACCAGAAACAGTGTTCCGGAATAGTCCTGCAACAACTCTTCCAGTAGTTCAAGAGTGTCAATGTCTAGATCATTGGTGGGTTCATCCAGTACAAGCACATTGACGGGACGAGCAAATAAACGCGCTAGCAAAAGTCGGTTGCGCTCGCCACCAGAGAGCAATTTTACAGGTGAACGAGCGCGCTCCGGTGCAAACAAAAAATCCTCTAGATAGCTAATAACATGCTTCCTAACCTTACCGATTTCAACGAAATCAGAGCCTTGGCTGATTGTGTCTACTAGTGTTGCTTCTTCATTTAATTGTTCACGCATTTGGTCGAAATAGGCTACCGCGAGCTTGGTGCCTTGCCGCACCTTACCTGTATCAGGCCTTAGTTCATTCAATATCAGCTTTAACAAGGTGGATTTCCCCGCACCGTTAGGACCCAGTAGCCCCACCCGATCACCTCGCATGATACGACAGGAAAAATCCTTGATTATGGTTTTGTCACCATAACTTTTGCTAACGTGCTCCAGCTCGGCTACCATCCGTCCTGACTGTATCCCTTTATTTATGCTTAGATTAACCTCTCTCACATGTTCACGACGTGTTGCCCGCTTAATACGCAGCGCCGTCAATCTCCGTACCCTGCCCTCATTACGAGTACGACGCGCTTGTATTCCTTTGCGGACCCAGCTTTCTTCTTGTGCCAATACTTTGTCAAATTTTTGATTGTGATCAGTTTCAATTTCTTGAATTTCCACTTTCCTGAGCTGGTATTCTGCGAAATTGCAACTAAAAGTCGTTAAACTACCTCTATCAAGCTCGATAATTCTTGTCGCCACGTTATCCAAGAAACGCCGATCATGAGTAACAAATAATACGCTCCCAGCGAAGCCATTGAGCAACCTTTCTAGCCATTCTATGGATGAAAAATCAAGATGGTTAGTTGGCTCGTCAAGCAGTAACACATCTGGTGACACAACCAGTGCACGGGCTAAAGCAACCCGTTTCTTCAATCCTCCAGATAGGCACTCAACTAGAATATCTTCGGGAAGATTAAGTTTGTGGAGAACAGTTTCTACTCTTCCCTGGATGCGCCAGCCATCCTGAATATCCAATTCGCTCTGCAAATCATGCAGTCGAGCAAGATGCCCTTCCATATCTCCATCACCGTTACTCAATGAGTGAGAAACCTCGTGGTAATCAAGAAGCACCTGACTGATTGTGCCCAGTCCATTGGATACCTCCTGAAATATTGTACAGGTTCCATCTAGCTTCGGCTCTTGCGAAACATAGGCCAGCTTCAATGCAGGCGCACGCCAAACCTTGCCATCATCCGGCTTAATGTCATCCGCCATAATACGCAGCAAGCTCGATTTGCCTCCGCCATTTCTGCCTAGCAAGCCAATACGCTCACCTGGATCAAGCTGCAAATCCAATCGATCTAGCAACACATGATGACCATAGGCCAGACAGACTTTGTCAAGACTTATGAGAGACATGAGTATAAAAATGACACTTCAGGACGATTCAACATATGAAGTTTAAATTCAAAATAAAGATTTACAAATATAGGGTATATATACCTCGTTTTTCCACAAATAATCTATCCTTCAGTGCCTCCACAATGAACGTGTATTTTATGCGGTCATTAGTAGGGATGTAATTCTGTCATGCTTTTCAAAACTTGGAAAAGTATCTATGGATCTCCGTTAGCACGAATATTTTATCCCTAGGCTACACACAATTTGTTTATTCTTATGATAAACTCCTTTATTCAAAGGGAGCTGAAAAAATAGAGCATGCTGCGAGACAAAATGATGGAACAAGCGCAATATCAACGGCACTGATGAAAAAAAACCTGCGCTGGTTAGTTGTGTTATCTAGCATCCCACTATTTGGTATGGTCGCTGCTTTTGGTATTTTGCCAAACACTCTCTTGAAAGACGTCCCCGTGCAAAAGATTGTTCTGGACCTATCCCTTCCAGATATTCCCCAAACTGCTGATGCCAACATGAAACTTTGGCGCCAGGAGCGTATCCAGCGCAATGACAGTGTAGCGTCACTGCTCGTCCGGCTTAAAATAAACAACCAGGACGCGACAAATTTCTTGCGTGATGTCCGGAATATCAAAACTATGCGCCGGCTAATACCCGGCAAAACCATCCATGCACAAACTACCGCCGCTGGTGAATTGTTAACGCTACGCTATTTCCCCAGCGAGGAAGAACAATTACTGATAAAAAAAACAGATGGCGTCTTTAAAGTGGACAAACGCCTAATTAAGCTAGAAACACACATTCAAATGAAGTCTGGAGTGATAAAAAGTTCGTTGTTCGCTGCTACTGATGACGCCAATATACCCGATAGCGTAGCCATTCAGATTGCCGATATTTTTGCTTTTGACATTGACTTTCATCGCGACCTGCGCAAGGAAGATCGCTTTAAGGTAGTATATGAATCACACTACAGTCGTGGAGACCCTATTAAAACCGGGCGAGTACTAGCGGTTGAATTTGTCAATAAAGGGAAACCCTACCAAGCTGTATACTTTGAAGCAAATGATAAAGAAAGAGGCTACTACACACCTGATGGCAAAAATCTGCGTAGAGCATTCCTGCGTTCACCACTTAAATTTTCCCGAATAAGTTCTGGATTTTCCCGTTCCCGTTATCATCCGGTGCTAAAAAAATGGCGAGCACATAAGGGTGTTGACTACGCTGCACCGAGAGGTACGCCGGTAAGAGCCACCGCCAATGGGACTGTAGCAGTTTCTACTCGACAGGGAGGTTATGGCAAGTTAATCATTCTAAAGCACCGTGGACGATATTCGACTGTCTATGCACACTTATCGGCCTTTGCCAAAGGCCTACGTAAGGGACGACGCGTCAACCAAGGCGATATAATTGGCTATGTTGGTTCAACTGGGTTGGCAACTGGGCCACATTTGCATTATGAATTCCGCGTTAATGGCGTGCAACGTAACCCACAACGTGTAGTAATGCCTGCCGCAATACCTCTTGCTGCCAAAAATATAGCTGCATTTAACAAAAAAGCAAAACCGTTAATGGCTAGATTGAATATGTTGCGCGACACGAACCTCGTTTTTCTCGACTAAATTGAGTCCGGGGAAAAAGACGGTTACTTAGCGGACGCCATTTGAACCCCACTTACCATATCGGCATCATGTCGGGAACCAGCCTAGACGGGGTTGATGTGGCGCTGGTGGATCTTAGCCCGCTACCCCCATCCCTGCTACACACCTTCTACCTGCCCTACGACAAAGATTTACGTAGGCAATTGCTAGATTTACACCAACCAGGTAATGATGAACTCCATCGTGCAGCCATGCTTGGTAATACGTTGGCACATCGCTACGCTAAGGCTGTTATCGAATTGCTTAAGGAAAATAAGGTAGAGCCACAGAATGTCGTCGCTATCGGTTGCCACGGTCAAACTGTACGCCACTGTCCACAATCAGGGATGGGCTACTCTATTCAGCTTGGGAATGCTGCATTGCTGGCTGAACTCACTGGTATCACTGTTGTAGCGGACTTCAGAAGTCGTGATATAGCGGCAGGTGGTCAGGGCGCCCCGCTAGTTTCTGGATTCCACCAACTCTTATTCCAAGATCCTAAAATTCATCGTGTTATTGTCAATATCGGTGGAATCTCTAATATCACTAGCCTAGCCCCCAATCTGGAAGTCGTTGGCTTCGACTGCGGTCCTGGCAATCTACTAATGGACTCATGGTGTCTGCGTCACATCGGAACTACATACGATGGAAATGGGGTGTGGGCGGAGTCAGGAAAAGTAATTCCGGTACTACTAGAAAAATTTATGTCGCTTCGATTCTTCTCTCTTCCACCACCAAAAAGCGCGGGTAGGGAAGTATTTAATTCTGCTTGGCTAGAAAGTTACCTATCTGGACATGAAAAACCTGAGGATGTACAAGCAACCCTGTTGCAACTCACCATCACAACAATCACCAATTCAATATTGGCCGACTTTTCAGATGCTGCAGAAATTTATTTGTGTGGTGGTGGCGCACGTAATAAGGCACTCACCTCCAAACTACAAGCCTCTTTGCCTGGAAAAAAAGTAAAACTAACCGATGTGCTGGGCGCCAATGCTGATTGGCTGGAAGCATTTGCTTTTGCTTGGTTGGCAAAACAAACCATTCTGGGAGTCCCTGGCAACCTCCCCCCTGTTACCAATGCGAAAGGAGAAAGAATCCTTGGTGCGATCTACCAAGCTTAAAATTAGATTATTTCTTGCAGCATGATCTAACATACCCTAACGGAAAGATGGGATCATTGGCTCCCCCTTTTTTCTATACTAAATCACTTATGCTGAAAACGAAGAACCACAACCACAGGTACTTGTAGCACCGGGATTCTTGATAATAAATTGAGCGCCTTCCAAGTTTTCTTGATAATCAATTTCTGCACCAGCCAAATATTGGAAACTCATAGGGTCAATTAGCAATTTCACCCCATTCTTTTCCATCACGGTATCGTCTTCATTGATCAATTCGTCAAATGTGAAGCCATATTTAAAACCAGAACATCCTCCACCGCTCACAAAAACCCTTAATTTAAGGTTATTATTACCCTCTTCTTCCATCAGTTTCTTAACTTTACTCGCTGCACTATCGGTAAAGACCAATGGAAATTGCATTTCGGTAACCGAGTTCGTTTCAGTGATTGCGTTCATGTTAAATTCTTCTATAAAATTAGCCGTTAAAATCACTCACTGTGATTGCTCAAATGCTAATCACTAGTAACCGATATTAACTCTACTACTTTATCGTCAGATTGGCCATGACTAACCAGCTTACCTTCAATCAATGCACCTAACTGAATTTCAATGACCCGATAATACACGTCTCCTGATACCCTAGCTTTGGTTTGTAGTTCAAGATACTCGTTTGTATGTATTGGGCCGATTATAGTACCATTAATAACTGCATGAGAAACTTGTATTTTTCCTTCAATCGTTGCCTGCTCACTCAATACCAAAGTGCTGGGCTCGTCTCCTGTTGCGACGACATTCCCTCGAATACGCCCGTCCACGCGCAGGCCTCCGCTGAATCCGATATCACCCTCGATGCAAGTGTCCGCACCAATGAGTGTGTCGATATGGTCCGGGGGTTTGCTTACTTTCTTTCCAAACATTTTCTTCTCCTTCACAAAGACAGATCCACGGCCTGAGTTAACTTTGCCTCTGTTGTGCCATTTTCAAATACCTGTACCTGCAATCCCTCCACTACGGTATCTGATGGAACTTTGAAGGTTCTCTCTACGCGATGGTAAAACTTGAAGCTTACGCTAAACACACCTGAAGAGTCCTCATTTGGAAGGGGCATTGGCATTACCGCCTTCTTGTCATTCTGCCACAAATTGATCGTGAAAGCTAGCTTACCTTGGAAATCATTAGTATGTTGTCTGCCCAGTAACAGTATTAAGCTATAGCGGTACTCCCCAGGGGATTTTCCTTGTTTCAACTTGAAGTGGTAAATAGAAATGTTTTCAGCATCCTTCTCGTTACTCGTTGCAAGATTTTGGAAAAATGCCAAATCTTCCTTTAAGTAGATGTTTTCATTCCCGAGAACCTTGACCTGTTCGGCGATATCTTCTCTTGTAGCGCGATCCATCTGCAACTGTCGCTCGAGCCCAGTCACCTGTGTGCGCAATTTCTCATTATCTCGCTTTAAACGCGTACTAAAATCGGATAATTGATCCAACTCATGACTGATTGCATTCTTGTCAAAACTAGGAAATTTGCGTCCAGCGTCGAACATGATCCAAGACAACCCTAACACGAATGTAGTGAAAACAACAATTACCAACCAGCGGAAATACCACGGAATATGTGGACGTACCGTAACGCGTGGTGCAAATACCCCAAATTCTCTTTTGATTCTTTTGATGATTTCCATCGAACTGCGCCAATTAACTGTGGTGTGTTTAGGGTAACTGCGCGATATGATCAATGCCAAGCGCTTCGGGGAGGCTAAACATTAGATTCATGTTCTGCACCGCTTGCCCTGCCGCGCCCTTAACCAAGTTGTCAATCACCGTTAACACAACAACCGTATCACCACCTTGAGGGCGGTGTACCGCAATGCGACAGAAATTGGATCCCCGTACTGAGCGGGTTTCTGGATGACTACTAGAGGGTAACACATCAAGAAACGGCTCATTAGCATAACGATTTTCATATAATAATTGTAGATCAACGTTTGCAGTAAGCCTCGCGTAGAGCGTAGCATGTATACCCCGAATCATGGGGGTTAGATGCGGAACGAACGTAAGTCCAACCAACCTAGCCGCAATATTAGACAAACCCTGTTTGATCTCAGGTAGATGCCGGTGGCCAGGTACGCCATAAGCCTTGAAATTGTCAGAGGCTTCGGCAAACAGTGTATGCATTTCCGCGTTGCGCCCTGCGCCGGAAACGCCCGATTTTACATCAGCGATAAGATGATCTGTATCTACAATGCCAGTTTCGATCAAAGGTAAAAAACCAAGCTGCACAGCAGTAGGATAGCAGCCGGGATTTGCCACTAGTCTCGCTCCCTTGATCTTGTCGCGATTGATCTCAGGTAAACCATAGACAGCCTCTACCACCAAATCCGGGCAAGCATGGGACATGCCATGCCATTTCTCCCACTCCGGAACATCCTTAATGCGAAAGTCAGCGGATAGATCTATCACCCGCACTCCTGCATCCAATAATATTCTAGTTTGCTGCATTGCAATGCCGTTAGGAGTGGCAAAGAACACTACGTTACATTTGTCCAGACTGGTATCAGCTGGATCACTAAATTTTAGCGCTACCTTCCCACGCAAACTGGGAAAAAACTCGGCTACAGCCATCCCCGCCTCTTTGCGCGAAGTTATAGCTTGTAAGCTTACCTCAGGATGTTGTGACAAAATACGCAGCAGCTCAACACCGGTATAACCGGTCCCACCAATAATTCCAACTTTAATCATAAAATTCCCAAATGATTTATTGGACAGGAGAAGTCAGTATTATTTCCTGTCCACATTTCATAAAAAAATAAGTCTAATAATTATAAGCAACAAACAAAAAAAGCCGCCAGAAGTTGGCAGCTTTTTTGTTATGCACAAAACATTATCGTTTAGAAAACTGCTTACGCCTACGCGCCTTGCGCAAACCTACTTTCTTTCGCTCTACTTCACGCGAGTCTCGTGTGACTAGCCCCGCCTTTCTCAGTATAGGTCTGAGTGTTGCATCAAAATCAATAAGTGCACGGGTAATGCCATGGCGTACCGCACCAGCCTGTCCTGATTCACCACCACCATAAATATTCACCATGATGTCAAAAGTTTTTAGATTTCCAGTCAATTCGAGGGGTTGACGGACTGCCATACGACCAGTTTCACGTGCGAAATATTCATCAATTAATTTATGATTGATAACGATCGCTCCTTTACCTGGTTTCATGAATACTCGCGCTACAGCACTCTTACGCCGACCAGTACCATAATTATAATGTGTGCTCATAAACCTATTAAGCTCCTACCTCAAGTTGTATCGGCTGTTGCGCAACATGAGGGTGAGTAGCGCCAGCATAAATTTTAAGCTTCTTCAACATGGCGTAGCCAAGTGGGCCTTTGGGCAGCATACCTCTTACCGCTTTTTCCAGTGGTCTCCCAGGAAAACGGGCATGCATTTTGGCGAAACTGGTCTTATAAATCCCTCCAGGGTAACCACTGTGACGATAATAGATTTTATTTTCTAACTTGTTGCCGGTGACACGTAATTTGTCAACATTGACCACGACGATAAAGTCGCCGGTATCTACATGGGGGGTGAATATTGGTTTGTGTTTTCCACGTAGACGGCGTGCAATCTCGGTAGCAAGACGCCCCAAAATCTTGCCGGCCGCGTCAATCACAAACCAGTCGTGGCTCACTTCGTGTGGTTTGGCTGAGAATGTTTTCACAAAAGTGTTCTGTATATCCAAGGAAAGGCGCGAATATTATGCCAGACCCAACCAAATGTCAAACCTAAAACCCTACTCTAATACGTATTTCAATGCATTCTAGTTGATGTAGTCTGAATAAATATCATCAGTAAACCACTTCCACATTCTCTGCTTGGAAATGTGCTGATAGAGATTGAAGTAGGTTGTCGTGCAAAATCACCCGCCATGCATCGCCCAGTTCAATTTCACAAGCTGCATTCTGGTTGCGATAAATTATCGATACTGGACAGTAACAACAATTGTTTCCACTATTAGTATTAGAGCTGCCGGTATTGCGATAGGGCGCTAGCAGATCCCTCAACTTGACGACATTCGATAACCCATTGCAATGAAGCCGCATACTTTTGGCATAGCGGGAACGAGCGCTAGCAAGATCAAAGAGCTTGTCAGTATAAATACGCAACTCACCACCATTTTCTTCATTGCCCCCCTTACTGCTCACTTTGGCCTCCACTACGAGCAATTGGTCTTCCTTCAGCCAATTACGATGCGC
>SMXG01000102.1 GCA_004356775.1 Betaproteobacteria bacterium
CACCACCTCAAAAGTACGCACCAGATTACGTGATTCCTGTGCAGAATCTTTTGCCACGGATAATCTTGACAATTCACGATTTAAAGTTGCACTGAGCCCCATGTCCAAGAGAGCAAACAGGGCGCTTAAAGACATTAAGATGCCAAGGAGCCCATAAACTTCTACTCCCATAATCTTGATATAGATCGGAACGAAGGCCAGACTGAAAATGCCATGCCATGCCTTGCCGGCAAAGTTGGCAATAATGTTGTGTCGCACCGATGGGGTTGATTTCATGCGCCACAAACCTATTGGTCTAGTGGTTTCATTGCGCTGCTTCCCCAGGCAAAGAACTCCCATCTTTGTTTCTTATCCGAACCTTCCTTATCGTATTTTCTGGTCTGGTTGTCTGAAATCAGCAGATTCTCTTGTGCTCCCCGCCAGAATGTATTACTGATATCCCACTCACATTTCTCATAACCTTTCCCATCCCTACCCACAACCATTGGCTTGAGATCCATCAATTCCACTTGTTTGGTGATGCCGCATTTTCCGCTCTCTAGAATGTATGTTTGCATTTTTGTGAGAAGCGCCCCTCGACGAATTTTTAGCATAGTGTCACGCCTGATCATGAAACCGTTAGTTCTGATGTGATAGTTTGGGAACTTAAAAAAATATGGGCGAACTAATACCTTTCTTGGGTACTTGTATAGATTTCGTGCTAATCGGTACCAGAAAGAATCTATTTCTTTTCTTAGTATTGGGCTATGACCAATACTTCCCCACGAACCGGTCACTCCGACTAACCCCACACCCGGCTGACTGATATGCTGATAAAGCTTCAGCAACCAATCTTTATCTAAAATGATACTGAACGAATTTAGAAAACAGTAATACTTGCTGTTACATTTTTCAACTGCGATGAAATAGGATCGAAGATCAAAGCCGATGTCTGTAATCGTCAAGAAAGAATGAGAGACACCTCTAAGCAATTCTTCATACGAGACAATATCAGCTCCCCGGAAAAAACCCTTATAGAGAATTAATAGTTCGTGATCAACTCCCGCAGGATTCTCTAAGTAGGACTCAAGAAAACTGCGAAATGGCTCCATACCGTTCTTTTTTCTTACTAAGTGAACCACGCAAATGTCTGGCACGCGACAAATCTCCACAAAATATCAATCGATCATTCCTGCGCGTTGATGCTGTCGATTCGCGATGAATCACCCCAGAACGCCATCGGCTCATAATCAGGATAAGGGTAATGGCCAAGATTAAGCTCTATTTTCCAGTTGTTCTCATGCAACCACCGCTCAACTAACTTGCGTATTGAAACCGGCTCTCCAGAACAAATATTGATAACCCCAATATCGCGTTTCAACATTGCTAATCTAACAATCTGGCCAGCAATTTCTCCTACAGGCAAATAATCGCGTAATTGTTCCCCACCAGACATGTTGAATACTTTGTCCCCACGCACTACGGCTTCTTTTAACTTAGTAAAAAGCGAAGCATTGGATTGACCTTGGCCATACATATAAAAAAGTCTTGCCCAGGTCAGACTGAACGGATTAGCCAATTTTAAGAATTCCAACTGTAGTCGCAACGCATTTTTTGCATAGCCATAAGGATTATTTGGTTGGGCTAGCATTTCTTCCGAAAGGGAACCAGACTGCTTTCCATATTCAAAACAAGTTCCTGTTACAAGAAGTGAAGGCAATCCTGACTCGACCAGAATCTTAAGAAAATGGTACTGCCCCGGTAACTCAGTTTCAAAGTGATGCAATGATTTGTAATTAGGTAAGCCACCCCAGGCGAGATGTAGCAGAATTTCTGGACAACCTATTTTCTCAAAACAGCTTGGTGCAGGATGGGAGATATCCACCTCTATTGTTCGGACGACCCTACTCAGCTCAGCAGGGAAAGCACCACGGGTTATGGCAACAATCTCCACCTCTTGCTTTAGCAATTCTGTTAAAACATGCCGTCCGATAAAACCACTAGCACCTGTCATCGCAATCTTCATATGAACATCAATCCACACTTAGCATTGGAACAAACGTTACGAATTTTCCATCCCATTTACGGATATAGGCCAACTGTTCGGTTATTTCAGTCTTCAAGTTCCAGGGCAGTATCACCACATAGTCAGGGTGTTCTTTGTGCAAACGTGCTTCGTCAACGATTGGGATATGGGTGCCCGGCAGAAATTTACCCTGTTTAGCGGGATTGCGATCGACTACGAATGAAAGCAGATCAGATCTTACACCGGCATAGTTAAGCAAAGTGTTGCCTTTTGCCGCTGCGCCATATGCTACAACATTTTTACCTTGGCGCTTTGATTCCATTAGAAACTTAATTAGTTCATGTTTGATATCGTTAGCACGTTTCTGAAAATCAGTGTAGTACTGTTTGGTCCTCATGCCTACAGTAACTTCGCGCGTAATCAGAATTTCAACCTTAGCAGTAGTATTATGCTTACCTTCATCTTTACGCTGAGCAAATACTCGTAAGCTGCCCCCATGCGTAGGAATTTCCTGAACATCAAAAATCTGTAGCCCATTGAAATCAAATATACGCTTTACTGCAATCAGTGATAGATAAGAGAAATGTTCGTGATAAATCGTATCAAATTGAGTTTGTTCCACGAGACGCATAAGATGTGGAAATTCAAACGTGACCACTCCCTGTGGTTTAAGTAATTGGGTGAATCCTTGCACAAAAACGTTAATATCCGGCACATGAGCCAGTACATTGTTGGCAACCATTAAATCTGCCTGTTTACCTTGCGTGACCAGCTTTCTAGCAAGCTGAGGTTCGAAGAATTCCTCAATGATGGTAATCCCCTTTTTACACGCTGCTGCCGCAGTACTTGCGGTAGGTTCTATGCCAAGGCATGGAATCCCTTTAGCCTTTACATACTGCAAAAGATACCCATCATTCGCGGCAACTTCGATTACATTTGAGCTTGTGTTTAACTTAAACCGCTCGATCATTTCAGCTACGTACGCCTCAGCATGTCGTAACCAAGTAATGGAAAATGAACTGAAATAGGCATACTCGGCATCAAAAAGCTCTTTTATTCCCGCATAGTCCTCTGTTTGAACGAGCCAGCATTCAGTACAAACTAGCACTCTCAGCGGAAACCATTTTTCTGGAACACGGGGGGTTGATTCGGTCAGAAAGGCATTCGATGGTGGCGCGTTGCCAAGATCAATTAATATTAGCTCTAGCTTTGCACTACAATGGCGGCATTTCAAAGAGAGATTCCTTCAAAGTTAGGATGAACCATTGGATGTGAACGGTCTCTATCAGAAAGCTCTGTGATAGGAAGGGGCCAATTAATTCTTAGCACAGTGTCTACTACATTCAGCCCAGCTTCTGCCTCATGTACATATGGAGCAGTATGGAAATAAATTAGTTCGCAGTTTTCGGACAATGCCTGAAATCCATGTGCAAATCCTTCTGGAATCAACAGGCCACGGTTATTTTGTGCACTTAGTTTCTCGCCGTACCAATGCAAGAAGGTAGATGAACCTCGGCGAAGATCCACCGCAACATCAAATATTTCCCCTTTAAGACAATTTACAACTTTAGTTTCTGAATACGGTGGTTTCTGGTAATGCAAACCACGCACAGCGCCCTTCAAAAAGGTGAGTGTATGATTGATCTGACTAATAGATTTATCGATTCCCACATATGTGAATTCCTCTGCACTATAGAGCCGGCTTAGAAAGCCGCGGGTGTCCTCAATAGGCTTACGCTGAATGACCATGAGTCCTGTAAGCGGTGTATTTAAAAAATCTAGGCGCGTCATAGTCAAGCTGCTAGTTTTGTGGTCTGATATGCTGTAATCTGCTCAAGTGTGCGTTGATACATGTTTCCTCCTTGGTGCCAGCAAGTATGCCATTCCAGAGTTTTTTCCAGCGCAGTCTGTAGCTTCCAGCGCGACTTCCAACCAAGCTGAGTTTGTGCCTTACTACTATCCAGTTTCAGGAAATTAGCCTCGTGAGGTTGAACGTTTGTGTCTAGTTGCCACGAAGCTCCGGGGGTAGAAACGATCAGGTATTCTACGATCCACTCAACAGTACGTGCATCCTCATCTACCGAACCAAAATTCCACGCTTCAGAAAAACGCGGTCCATCACTAAATAGCTTCTCCGCCAACATTAGATAACCTGACAATGGCTCTAAAACATGTTGCCATGGACGGATAGCATTTGGTGATCGAATAACAAGTACTTGTCCTGCGTCAATTGCGCGCAAGAAATCGGGAATTAGTCGATCTGGTGCCCAGTCACCACCACCTATGGCATTGCCTGCCCTTGCGCTTGCAACCGCGACACCTGACTTTTGAAGAAATGATTTTCGATATGCGGAAGTAATTAATTCGGAGCAGGCTTTGCTGTTGGAATATGGGTCGTGTCCGCCCATTGGCTCATTCTCACGATAAGGCCGTGTCCATTCTCGATTTTCGTAGCATTTATCGCTGGTAACATTGACTACTACCCGTACAGTATCTGAATTACGAACTGCCTCGAATAAATTAACCGTGCCCATCACGTTAATGGCGTAGGTCTCCATCGGCTCAGCATAGGAGTAGCGAACTAACGATTGTGCAGCAAGATGAAATACGATATCCGGTCGTGCGAGCTGCATTGACTTTACCAGTAAAGATGCATCACGCGTATCGGCAATAGTACTGCTCGCCATATCCTTGCCCACTTCAACCGCCGTAAAAAAATTTGGTTCGGTAGGTGGATTTAGTGAATAGCCATGAACTTCTGCGCCCATAGTCTGGAGCCAAAGTGATAACCAGCCTCCTTTAAATCCGGTATGACCGGTAAGAAAAACTCGCTTGCCACGCCAAAATTCACAGCTTATTTCCATGATTTCCACAGTGCTCTGCCCCCAAGCCAAAGTTCTTCAAGATGATTCTTGTCGCGCAACGTATCCATAGGCTGCCAGAAACCTTTATGCTCAAATGCTATCAACTCACCGTCGGTGGCTAGCCTAACTAGGGGATCGTCTTCCCAAGCAGTAGTGTCTCCAGCAATGTAGTCCAAGCATTTCGGCGACAAGACAAAAAACCCCCCGTTAATCCTACCCCCATCGCCTTTCGGTTTTTCAATAAAGCCAAACACATTCTCACCATCCATATTCAATGCGCCGTAACGCCCAGGTGGTTGTACGGCAGTAACAGTAGCTAGCTTACCGTGTTGTCTATGGAAATTAATAAGTGCGGTAATGTCGATATCTGCAACTCCGTCGCCATAGGTAAAACAAAACGCTTCATCGTCTTTAACAAAATCTTCCACCCGCTTTAGTCGACCTCCTGTTAGGGTTTCATCACCAGTATCGATGAGAGTTACCCGCCAAGGCTCAGCATTCCGATGATGCACGTCCATTTTGTTAGAGGCCATGTCAAAAGTAACATCTGACATGTGTAGGAAATAATTGGCGAAATATTCCTTAATTACATATCCCTTGTAACCACAGCAGATCACAAAATCATTGATGCCATGAGACGAGTAGATCTTCATAATATGCCAAAGAATCGGTTTGCCACCAATCTCTATCATGGGCTTGGGCTTGAGATAGGTTTCTTCCGAAATACGAGTACCGAGTCCACCGGCAAGTATGACTACTTTCATTGCTCTATTCCCTTATTTGTTTAGCTGTATACATATCGCAAATCAAACTAATGTATAAATTATGTTTAGTGTCAGTTATGAGGCATACATAGTTGGTGGCGATAATAAGGTACTCATGTGTAATGATCTTTTTTTGAATCTGTAATATGCCAGTATCGGTAGCACCACCGTACTATGTTGCTCAGCATTCATAAGCAGACCCCATATCTTGTGAAAGAGGAAGGAATTGTTGGAGAAAGTCCTCATAACTTTTCGAAATACCTTCGAGTAACCCAATCTTTGCCACCCAGCCGAGCTTATTGATGTTTCTACTATCGAGCAATTTGCATGGTGTGCCATCAGGTTTGCTAGGGTCGTAAATGATCTTACCTTCGAAGCCGACAATCCTTTTGACTGTTTCAGCCAGCTCACGGATAGTGATATCTTTACCGTAACCAATGTTGATTATAGGTGGAACTAAGGACTGTGAATTAAGGATTGAGTTAAATGCCTCGTTTGGCAGGCACATTAGGAAGACACAAGCCTCTGCTAGATCGTCGCAGTAAAGAAACTCTCTTTTAGGTGTACCTGTTCCCCATACTACTGCTTCATTGTTACCGCACGTTTTGGCCTCGTGAAATTTTTGGATTAATGCCGGAATAACATGTGAATTAACAAGATCATATCTATCTCTACAACCATAAATGTTGGCAGGCATGACTGCGAGAAATTGCGTGCCGTATTGCCGATTATAACTCCAGCATTGTTCAATGCCAGCTACTTTGGCAATGGCATATGACCGGTTTGTCGGCTCGAGCAGCCCGGAAAGAAAATATTCTTCCTTAATGGGTTGGGGACAATCACGTGGATAGATACAAGATGAGCCAAGGAACAATAGACGTTTGACACCGTGTCGATATGCCGCTTCAATAACGTTATTCTGGATAGCGAGATTAACAGAGATAAAATCAGCTGGATAAATATTATTAGCGAGAATACCACCAACTTTGGCAGCAGCAAGAAAGACAAATTCCGGTTTTTCCGTTGCAAAAAAAACTTCGGTCGCAATCTGATCAGTAAGATCAAGTTTCGCATGAGTACGGGTAGCTATATTTGTATAGCCATTAGCTCGCAGCCTCCGTGATAAAGCGGAGCCAACTAAACCACGGTGTCCTGCTACATAGATTTTTGTATTAAGGTTCACTTGGTTATGTTTCTTTAGTTTGAGCGTATAAACTCAATAGAGCGCATACTTTTCTTACTTTTTTCTGATGGCATCCTGCACCAAGCAATCATTTTGAATACCAGACCACGAGATTTTCATGGTTCTACTCATTATGATCATAAGCTACAAAACCGTGTTTCTTTACCAATTCATCGCGTTCGGCAGATTTCAAGTCTTCCCTGACCATTTCTGCAACTAGTTGTTTGAAGCTAATTTTAGGGATCCAACCAAGTTTCTTCCTAGCTTTGGAAGAATCACCTAATAGTGTTTCAACCTCAGTCAATCGGAAATAGTGTGGGTCTACGCGCACAATAACACGAGGCTCCGTATTCAAAGAACCAGAAACTAGGTGGCCTGATTCGTCTTTCCCACTACCTTCCCAGCGTATAATTATGCCAAGTTCTTCGGCAGCGACGTTTACAAAATCACGAACGCTGTATTGCACACCAGTAGCAATAACAAAATCTTCTGCTTGTTGTTGTTGCAGCATCAACCACTGCATTTCAACACAATCCTTGGCATGGCCCCAGTCGCGCTTTGCATCGAGGTTGCCGATGTAAAGACAGTCCTGCAAACCGAGCTTGATACGAGCCAAAGCACGAGTAATCTTACGTGTTACAAATGTCTCGCCACGCACTGGGCTCTCGTGATTGAACATGATGCCATTACAAGCATACATACCATAAGCCTCACGGTAATTAATCGTGATCCAGTGAGCGTAAAGCTTGGCGACCGCATAAGGGGATCGGGGATAGAACGGTGTAGTTTCTTTTTGTGGAGTTTCCTGTACCAACCCATATAATTCTGAAGTAGACGCCTGGTAAAAACGAACTTTCTTTTCTAAACCGAGGATGCGAATTGCTTCGAGTATACGCAATGCACCGAGGGCATCAGAGTTGGCAGTATATTCCGGTTCTTCAAATGATACTGCGACATGACTTTGCGCCGCAAGATTGTAAATTTCATTCGGTTGGACGTACTGGATAATACGTACCAAACTACTGGAATCAGTCATATCACCGTGATGAAGGAATAGATGACGGTTCTGTTCGTGTGGATCCTGGTATAGATGTTCAATCCGGCCGGTATTAAACAACGAGGTTCGGCGCTTTATTCCGTGTACTTCATAACCTTTATCCAGAAGAAACTCTGCAAGGTATGCACCATCTTGACCGGTGATACCCGTGATCAAAGCAATTTTTTCTTTATGCATTGCCTCTAACCTCATTTTTAACGCTTATAAAACCTAAAATATGCCTGACGTGCGCGCCAATAGTGAACTGCTAGCTGGCCCTGTATGTTACGAATTATATAGTATCGTAAAACTCGTAAAACCTCCTCTTTCGGAATAAGGACAATGAATCTTCAAGAAACAGCATATATCCTTGTTGATTGCCTTCCATGATGCTATCGAAATTCAGTTTCTGATGGCGGGAAATTATACGGCGTTCGGGATGTGGCAAGTAAGGCAGCCGATAATGCGGTACACGGATGGC
>SMXG01000103.1 GCA_004356775.1 Betaproteobacteria bacterium
AAAATAAGGCAGTCCGTTGACGAAATTGGTGGTGCCGTCTATCGGATCTATACACCATAGCCCAGCTTCACCCGCGATCCATTGTTCAGTCTGCTGCTTTTCTGACATTTCCTCACTAACTACCGTACCGGGATAAATTTTGTGTAACTTGGGTAATAGCGCTTCCTGTGCAGCAATATCAGCTTCAGTACACAAACTGCCATCAGATTTTCGATGACGCGATACCTTCAGATAACGTGGCATAATTTCCTGTTTTGCGACCTCTTTTACTGCAGCAATAACTGCGTTTAACACGTTTGCTCTGCTCGCCATTTGATCGAACAGCCAATGCTAGGAATCTGGCTATTAGGCCCTTGACCGGTTTTTGCGATTTTTAGCATACCTTCAAAAAGGTCGCGACGCACATCAACGGGGGCAGCTTCTTTACGCGAGGCATCAAGTCGTCCACGGTATTGTAATTCGAGTCTATTGTTCAAACCAAAGAAATCCGGTGTACATACCGCACCATAAGCTTTGGCAACCTGCTGAGTTTTATCCCATACATAGGGGAAGGGAAAATTAAATTTCTTCGCTACTAAGGCCATATTGTCAACCGAATCCTCGGGATAATCTGAAGGATCGTTTGACATAATAGCTATCGCACCGATACCGTGCTGACGCAGCTCTTTCACGTCGCGAATTATACGATCTAGCACAGCCTTTACGTAAGGACAATGATTGCAGATAAACATTATTAGTAGTCCATTTTTGTCTTTTACTGACTCAAGATCATAGCGTTTTCCATCAACTCCCAGCAAATCAAAATTTGCTGCCTTCCAACCGAAATCACAAATAGGTGTTTCTAAGCTTGCCATATTCTTTCTCCTATAATCCTGTAGAAAATTGTTGTTATATTATCATGGGTAAAATACTTATTACCTTACTTGAAAAACCATGACGTATCCTCGCTTTTACTACCCTGGTCAGATCGATGTGGGCCAGGTTATCGAATTGCCAACTAGCGCTATGCATCATGTTGTACGTGTGTTACGGCTTAAACAAGGCAATAAAGTTACCTTGTTTAACGGTGAGGGTGGCGAGTTCCCTGCATTCATTGAGCGTATTAGTAAAACTGGTGTTTTAGTCTTAACAGAAAAATATCTCGATGTTGAGCGCGAATCCCCATTTCAAATTACGCTGGCTCAGGGCATATGCACCAGCGTGAAAATGGACTGGATCGTACAAAAAACAGTAGAGCTGGGTGTCGGTAATATCCAACCTATTGCCGCAAAACGAAGTTTGGTAAAACTTTCTGACGAACGTGCAATCAAACGTGTACGACATTGGCAGCAAATAGCGATTTCCGCCTGTGAACAGTGCGGCAGGAATCGTTTGCCAAAAGTACTGCCGCCAATGTTTTTACCTGACTGGCTTGACAGACAGATGGTTGAGCAAAAAAATTTGAGTAATGAAATTTCTCACAATTTGTTTTTTATGCTTTCACCCATAGCAGAAAAAGGATTAGGTGATTTCTCCAAGTTTTCGTCTATTGTTAACATAACCTTGTTGGTCGGACCAGAAGGCGGTTTCACGTCGGAAGAAAAGGCTGTTGTTCTGGTTGCAGGATTTATTCCGCTACGCCTAGGGAGACGCACTCTCCGAACTGAAAGCGCTGCACTTGCAGCGATTGCAGCGATACAAGCTTTATGGGGTGATTATTGATTTCGTATTGAGAGCATATTTTGAGTTTATACTTTTGAATTGTAAACTACGGACACCTTATCTTTTACTACCTAGTTTTATTTAATTGATTGCAAATAAAGAGTGCAGATTAATGATGCTTTTAAGGTATCGGGGTAAAACGTGAAGCCAAACAATAATTTTGTAACTTGGTTTCGCTCGGTTGCGCCGTATGTCAATGTATTTCATGGGAGAACATTCGTTGTTGTTTTTAGCGGAGAGGTGATAGCAGACGAGAAACCTGCAGAACTTTTTCATGACTTCAACGTGCTGGCAAGCCTATGTGTGAGACTGGTTTTAGTGCATGGTGCGCCCCCACAAATTGACTCACGGCTGAAGGAACGCAAGTTACACCCAGAATATGTCAAAGGAGCGCGTGTTACTGATGCTTTAACATTGCAATTCGTGAAAGAAACAATAGGGCGAGTTCGCTTTGAAATTGAAGCATTGTTGTCGATGGAGTTATCCAACCCACCTATAGCTAATTCTGCCGTTCGAATTGCCAATGGTAACTTTATAACTGCCCATCCAATAGGCGTGGAAGATGGTATGGACCTGATGTACACTGGTGAAATACGTAAAGTTGATGCAGAATCCATTCGCTAGCGTCTGGAGCAATGCTAAGTGGCGCTACTCTAGCCTTTATGGCACTTCCCAACCAGTGATATTTTTACTCTGACACCCGAAAATGTCGTGATTGAAGTGTCAATTGCACTCAAAGCGGAGAAGCTCATTTTTGGATGGAAACACCTGGTATAAGGGGAAAATTCATAAACAAATCAGATACATTTCTGCGTGAACTGACCTTGGCTTAAGGTAGAGTGTTGCTTTCGAAACATGCAAAAACACTGTCAAACTTTCTGAAGATATTCAGTAATATTTGCCATGCGAAGTTCAAGCCTGCATGGGCGGGTGGCCCGTGTTCACCTTATTAGTCGTCATGTGGATTGCACCGTGTGCACCGTGTTGCAGGAATTGTTTACTCACAAAGGTATCGGCAGCATGATTTTGCGTAGGCCATTGCAAGCCCTGCGTTCAGCAGGGATTGAGGATGTCAGTGGTATTCTATAATTGATTGAACCACTGGAAGCCGAGGGAGTACTGGTAGGACGCAACCGCGAGCTGCTTGAAATAGAAATCGATCGTTTCATAGTGTTAGAACATGACCACATGATCGTTGGTTGCGCAGCTCTCTGTCCTTTTCCCGGCACACGCGTGGGCGAACTTACCTGCCTTGTAGTGCATTCTGATTATCGCAATACTGGGTGTGGTGATACCCTGCTCAAGCATATCGAGGCCAAGGCTAAAATCAGGGATTTAAAAAATTATTCGTACTCACCACACATGCCGCTCACTGGTTTATAGAACACGGTTTCAAAGAAACTGGTGTAGAAAAATTACCTAAAGTCAAACAGGGAATTTACAACTATAAACGTTGCTCCAAAGTTTTCATAAGAAGTATATGAGTATAAGAACAGATATTTATATGGATATTCATGGGTGTGCTATGAGATAGCAAACGTTAAGAGCCCAGTGTATTCCGTAATGCCATCTGTTTGATCTTGATGTACCCTACTTCTTGTTATCATTCCAACCCCCTTTTCCATATTTAGTGCGAATGGTATAGGATAAGTATTTTATCTGCCAATCAGGAAGGTGCCATATGTCCTTGTAGGTAAGAGATTGCTGATCATCTGGTGACTTCCATGGTTTACTTAGCTTCACGGAATAGCCATAATAAAATTCTTCGCCTATTATTATGACTGGAGAAATTTAATGGTAAGAGTTGTTCAATGCGTCAAACTTGGACGCGAAGCCGAAGGGCTAGATTTTCCACCCTATCCAGGTGAACTGGGCAAACGCATTTTTGAGAAGGTGTCTAGAGAAGCCTGGGCTGCATGGATAAAACACCAGACCATGCTGGTCAATGAGAACCGCCTGAATTTAGCCGATATCAAAGCACGTAAATATTTAGCTGAACAAATGGAGGCTCATTTCTTTGGTACTGGTGCAGATAAGCCTTTGGGTTACGTACCACCATCACAGTGAGAAATGTTCAGATTACAATCTACCTTTCATAGCTGAACTTCTTACTCTTAGTTAATCCCTAAACCTCAAACCCTGCTAAATCGAATTTAATCAGCAAGTGCTTGCTCAGTCTGAGGAAAAATACAATTCACTTTTAAAAAAAAGCAACCAAAACCAGTATTTACTATATTTGCTCCTATCTACTTCCCTTATAATCTTTTTCAGTCGGAAAAGAAGAATAGGAAGACAGAAATTCACTGCACATTTTGTTTCTGTTTCAATAGCCTACTACTTGACAATAGCTTTTAATTCTCCATTTGCATATTTGTGTGCCATTTTTTCTAGCATGATAGGTTTGATTTTGTTCGCCTGACCAGCACAGCCGAACGACTCGAAGCGCTCTTTACAGATATTTTTAGCAGCGGCGGTTGCATCCTTTAGGAACTTTCTTGGATCGAATTCACTTTTGTTTTTGGCTAAATGACGTCGGATTGCGCCAGTCATGGCAAGGCGAATATCAGTATCAATGTTAATTTTACGAACACCATGCTTGATACCTTCCTGAATTTCTTCCACCGGTACGCCATAGGTTTCTTTCATTTCTCCACCAAATTCTCGGATAATGTCGAGCCATTCTTGAGGGACTGAACTGGATCCATGCATCACCAAGTGCGTGTTGGGAATTCGCTTGTGGATTTCCTTAATGCGTCCGATAGCGAGAATATCGCCTGTTGGTTTGCGCGTAAATTTATAAGCGCCATGGGAGGTACCGATCGCGATTGCTAATGCATCTACACCAGATTTCTTAACAAAGTCGGCAGCTTCCTCAGGGTCGGTCAGCAATTGGTCACGGGTTAGCTTGCCTTCCGCACCTTGGCCATCTTCTGCTTCACCCATACCGGATTCCAATGATCCCAAACAACCAAGCTCGCCTTCGACCGAAATGCCAACCGAATGGGCCATATCTACAACTCTAGCAGTAACTTCTACGTTGTATTCGTAGGATGCGGGTGTTTTGGCGTCAGCTTCCAGTGAACCATCCATCATGATACTGGTGAAACCGCTACGAATGGCATTGGCACAAACGGCTGGAGTTGCGCCATGATCTTGATGCATGACTATAGGAATATGCGGGTATGATTCCGCTGCTGCCAAGATCAGGTGGCGCAGGAAAGCTTCTCCAGCGTATTTGCGTGCACCTGCAGAGCCTTGCATGATTACTGGGCTATTGCATTCATCGGCCGCCTGCATGACGGCGTGGACTTGTTCCAGATTGTTTACGTTAAAAGCGGGTAGGCCATAGTCATTTTCCGCTGCATGATCCAAAAGTTGTCTCATTGATACGAGTGCCATTTGAGTTTCCTCCAAAAAAGAATTTGTAGCTATGAATCGAGATTAAGCAATAGTACAGTTTAAAGCTACAAAAATCCAATAAATTGCACCCCGCCGTTCGCTACCTAATTTTTTATTCAATTATTTGTGCTCTCCAACTTTAACAATCTTCATAGTATTTGTCCCACCCGCTTTACCTACTGGCTCACCGATAGTTAGGAGGATTAGATCGCCGTTTTTTACTACTTTGCGCTTGAGCAATTCGTTTTCTGCGTGGCCCAGGATCATTTCTGGATCACGCAACCCGCTGCCGAAATTCACCGGATAAACACCGCGGAACAAGGTCATTCTACGGCGAGCCTCCACCCGTGGGCTTAGGGCAAATATTGGTACATTAGAGCTTTTTCGCGACATCAACAACGCTGTCAAGCCACTTTGTGTGAGGGCAGCAATGGCAGAGATTTTCATACTGCCTGCAGTGAATATGGTGGCACGGGCAATTGCTTCTTCGACGGTATCCGGCATGCCATCTTGCATTCGTCGAAGGTCAAGGTTCACCAGATATTCTTTTTCCGCTTCAAGGCATACTCTAGCCATAGCTTCGACTGCTTCGACCGGGTATAGTCCCGAAGCAGATTCTGAAGAAAGCATTACCGCATCGGTGCCATCTAGCACTGCATTAGCTACGTCAGACACTTCTGCGCGGGTAGGAACTTGACTGGTGACCATTGATTCCATCATCTGCGTGGCAGTTACTACTAGTTTGTTATTGGCGCGGGCAGTGCGTATCATACGCTTCTGTAATGCTGGTACCGCTGCGTCACCCACCTCCACAGCAAGATCGCCGCGCGCTACCATGATGGCATCGGAGGCTTGTAAAATGTCATCCAGTTGTGAGATTGCTTCCGTGCGCTCAATTTTTGCCATCATTAAACTTTTGCCGCCGGCTTGACGCATTAGATCACGTGCCTTGGAAATGTCTTTGCCAGAGCGCGTAAAGGATACTGCCAGATAATCTGCTTTGAACGCTGCGGCTGTCTTGATGTCTTCTATGTCCTTACTGGTCAACGCGGGTGCGCTAAGTCCGCCCCCCTTACGGTTAATGCCCTTGTTGTTGGACAGCATCCCACCTTGTTTAACCGTGCAATACACTTGGCGTCCTTTGACTTGGAAAACATCTAATACAATTCGACCGTCATCTAACATAAGAGTCGCACCGGGTTCCACATCATTTGGCAGTTCTTTATAATCAAGCCCCACTCGTTCTTGATTGCCAAGATCACAGTCGGCATCGAGTACGAATGTATCACCGGGGCTGAGGGTGATACTTCTATTCTCGAATTTTCCAATACGGATTTTTGGTCCTTGCAAATCTGCCAGTACCCCTACCGCATGGCCGGCAGATCGTGCTAGCGAACGAGTCAATTCAGCAATTTCGATATGTTCTTTCTTGGTGCCGTGGGAAAAATTGATGCGTACTACATCTACCCCGGCATCGATCATACGTTCTAGAATTTTCGGGTCGCTGGATGCTGGACCAAGGGTTGCCACAATTTTTGTTCTTCTAATCATTTTCTAGTAAGGAGTTAAATGTTTAGTGCGTGTCAACATGCGCGCTTTTCCAATATTTCCACTGCGGGTAATTTTTTACCTTCTAGAAACTCTAGGAATGCACCACCGGCAGTTGAAATGTAAGATATCTTGTCATAGATGTTGTGTTTCTGGATTGCAGCGATAGTGTCACCGCCGCCGGCAAGAGTAAAGGCTTTAGTGTTGGCAATGGCCATAGCAATGGTTTTAGTGCCGGCTCCGAATTGATCAAATTCAAATACGCCAACTGGACCATTCCACACTACGGTTCCAGCTTTCATGATGATGTCGGCTAGCTCCTGTGCGCTCTTTGGTCCAATGTCAAAAATCATTTCCTCGTCGGTAACCGCATTAGCATCCTTCAATACAGCTGGTTCATTCGCATCGAATTTCTTTCCAACTACAACATCCACAGCGATAGGGATCGAGGCATTGCGTTTCGTCATTTTATCCATCAAGGTTTTAGCGGTAGAAACCAGATCATCTTCGCACAAGGATTTTCCAATATTCTTACCAGCAGCTTTAAGAAAAGTATTGGCGATGCCGCCACCAACTACCATTTGATCTACTTTCTCGGACAAAGACTCAAGTACGGTCAGCTTGGTTGAGATCTTGGAGCCACCGATAATAGCGACCATGGGCCGTTTCGGATTTAATAAAGCTTTGGTTAATGCTTCCAATTCTTTCGTCAACAGGATGCCAGCACAAGCCACAGGAGCATACTTGGCAATGCCATGGGTAGAGGCTTGTGCACGGTGCGCAGTGCCGAAGGCATCCATTACGAACACGTCGCATAGCTTGGCGTATTTTTGTGCGGTTTCGTCTATGTTTTTCTTTTCGCCTTTGTTAAAGCGACAATTTTCTAATACCACCAGCTCACTATCTTCAACTTCAAATCCGCCCTCTACCCAATCCTTGATTAAACGCACTGGTTTGTTCAGACGTGTAGCAATGTTGTCAGCAACCGGCTTAAGAGAATATTCTTCGGACCATGCGCCCTCTTCAGGACGGCCGAGATGAGAGGTTACCATCACTTTGGCCCCTTGTTTCAAACAGTAATCAATTGTGGCCATGGAGGCAATGATACGTGCGTCCGATGATATCACTCCGTCTTTGATCGGCACGTTGAGATCAGCACGAATGAATACTTGTTTATTTTTGAGATTAAGATCAGTAAGTTTGATTACTGGCATTGCAGATCCAAATATATCTAGTGAGAAGTATAATTTGAAGGCTATCAATTACCCTTTCAATTAAGTGAGAGTGTGAAAAACCTGAGAAGAAATCGGGCGTTTATATCCCACTTAATAACTTCTTACCAAAATATTACTTACCATAAAACTACTTGGCAACGATGCGCACCATCTCAAGAATCTTACTGGAATAGCCCCATTCATTGTCATACCAAGCGACAACCTTAACAAAAGTTTTATCCAGGGACATACCGGCTCCCGCATCAAAAATAGCGGTGCAGCTTTCACCCCGGAAGTCAGTGGAAACGACTTTTTGGTCGGTATAGCCGAGCACACCCTTCATGCTTCCCTTAGATGCGGTCTTCATAGCTGCGCAGATTTCGGCGTAGGTAGCTTCCTTGTTCAATTCCACAGTGAGGTCCACTACGGACACATCAGAGGTAGGTACACGAAAGGCCATGCCAGTGAGTTTCTTGTTCAATTCAGGGATAACCACTCCAACAGCCTTGGCAGCACCGGTTGAAGATGGAATGATGTTTTCGAGAATACCACGTCCGCCCCGCCAATCCTTGTTGGAGGGACTGTCGACGGTTTTCTGGGTGGCAGTAGCGGCATGCACGGTAGTCATCAGACCACGCTTGATACCAAAGGTATCGTTTAGCACCTTGGCAATGGGGGCTAGACAGTTGGTGGTACAAGAGGCGTTGGAAATAATAGCCTCGCCAACGTAGGTCTTGTCATTCACGCCACACACAAACATGGGTGTGTCATCCTTAGATGGAGCCGAAATGATGACTTTCTTGGCACCAGCTTCGATGTGCTTCTCGCAAGTTTTCTTAGTGAGAAAGAGGCCGGTAGACTCAATGATAATCTCTGCGCCTACTTCATTCCACTTAAGTTCAGCGGGATCCTTGATAGCTGTCAGACGTATTTTCTTGCCGTTGACAATAAGAATATTATTATCTTCGATGGAGACGTCACCTTTAAAGCGTCCATGTACGGAGTCGTGCGTTAGCATGTAAGCTAAATATTCAGGTTCGAGCAGATCGTTGATAGCAACGACATCGATATCTTTAAAATCTTTAACTGCAGCACGAAGTGCCATACGTCCAATGCGGCCAAACCCATTGATACCGACTTTAATCGACATGTTTAAAACCATTTGAATGAAAAAATTTAAACTACAGTGGAACAAAAATTTTGTATCACTTTCCCAATTGCTTAGATTATGTTTTTCACTGTCTTCACAACATTCTCCACAGTGAAGCCAAAGTGTTTGAACAGGTTATCAGCAGGGGCAGATTCACCAAAAGTGGTCATGCCTACCACTGCACCTTCAAGTCCTATATATTTGTGCCAGTAATCAGCGATGCCTGCTTCCACTGCAACGCGCTTGACGCCCTTCAATAGCACACTGTCCTTGTAGGCTACGTCCTGTCGGTCGAATAGACTGGTGCATGGCATTGAAACCACCCGAACCTGAATGCCTGTTTCGGCCAATGCCTTTTGCGCGTTCATTGCTAGTCCAATTTCCGAACCAGTGGCGATAATTATTGCCTGTGGTTTGCCGCCTACTGCCTCTGATAGAATATAACCTCCCTTGTCGATCAATTTAATTACAGTGGCATCCCGTTTTTGGAATGGTAGAGTCTGACGGCTGAATATAAGTATTGAAGGACCATCCTTGCGCTCAATCGCACGTACCCAAGCTACGGTTGATTCGACCGAATCGCAGGGTCGCCACACGTCCATGTTAGGAATGTAGCGCAGTGTCGCAGCTTGTTCTACCGGCTGATGCGTCGGGCCATCTTCGCCTAAGCCTATAGAGTCGTGCGTAAAAACGAACAGGTTGCGGATCTTCATCAAGGCTGCCATACGCAAAGCGTTTCGAGCGTATTCCGAGAACATTAGGAATGTGGCTCCGTAGGGGATAATGCCGCCGTGCAGCGATAATCCATTCATTATGGCACTCATGCCGAACTCGCGCACGCCGTAATAAATATAGTTGCCACCGGTTTCTCGACTGACGCTTTTAGAACCCGACCACAAGGTAAGATTGGATCCTGTCAGATCAGCAGAACCGCCGACTAGTTCTGGTAAAACTGAAGCCAAACCCTCAATGGCATTTTGTGAAGCTTTGCGACTAGCAATGGTTTCTTCTTTTTCATTGACGTGACTAATAAATTTTTCTACATGTTCGTGCCATTTGGCGGGCAGCTCTCCTGCCATGCGGCGTTTGAACTCAGCGGCTTTGCTTGGATACTTCTTCGTATACTCATCAAGTTTCTGAATCCATTCTATTTCTAGCTTCTTACCTTTGGCGCGGTTATCCCACATGTCGTAGATTTCCTTGGGTATCTCAAACGGCAAATGGTCCCAGCCAATGTGTGGGCGAGAAGCAGCGACCTCCGCATCACCCAGCGCCGCGCCGTGGACTGCGTGGGTACCGGCTTTGTTAGGAGAGCCCATTCCGATTACTGTCTTGCAGCAAATCATTGAAGGCTTTTTACTGGCCTGCTTGGCCGCCTCAATAGCTGCCTCGATTGCTACTGGGTCGTGACCATTGACGTTAGGCACCACGTGCCAGCCATAAGCTTCAAAACGTTTAGGAGTATCGTCACTAAACCAGCCTTCCACATGACCATCTATGGAAATACCATTGTCATCATAAAAACAGATTAGCTTGCCTAGCCCTAAGGTTCCTGCTAACGAACAAACCTCATGGGAAATTCCTTCCATTAAGCAACCATCTCCAAGGAACGCGTAGCTGTAGTGATTAACAATATCAAGACCGGGACGATTGAATTCGGCAGCAAGAATTTTTTCTGCTAAAGCCATGCCTACTGCGTTAGCAAGGCCCTGCCCTAAAGGACCGGTGGTAGTTTCCACACCAGGTGTGCAGCCATATTCAGGGTGACCTGGAGTTTTGGAATGAAGCTGACGGAAGCGCTTGATCTCTTCTATTGACAAGTCATAACCTGTGAGATGTAACAGAGCATAAATTAACATCGAACCGTGTCCATTGGAAAGTACGAAACGGTCGCGATCAGCCCAATTGGGATTGGCTGGATTATGGCGAAGATGGTGAATCCAAAGTACTTCAGCAATTTCAGCCATTCCCATGGGCATGCCGGGATGACCAGAATTGGCTTTTTGCACAGCGTCCATCGCTAGCGCACGAACAGCGCTGGTTAGGTTCTTAAACACTGGCGGGGCAAAATCTTTAAATGTTCCCATGGATACAAACTCCCTTGCTCAATAGGTAACTAAAGAAATAAAAAAACAACGAACAACACGTTCATGCAAACAGAGTGACGATGTTATTGGATAAAGGTATTTATTTCTTAAGAAGGTATTATTATCTCTTAAGAAACGAAGCCAGACAACTGTGTCGAACTTAAGGGTATTTTCATTAAGTATCAGTGGCTTCGTAGCCTGATGCCTAAAAGTTTCAGTTTGCGATAAAGATGCGTGCGTTCCAGTCCTGCTCGTTCCGCCACTCGGGTCATATTACCGTTTTCATGATCTATGAGTTTCTCAAAATAAGATTTTTCGAACAAATCACGAGCTTCACGCAAAGGGGTGTTAAGCGGGGCACTCGGAACAGATTGCAACGGTGCTGGAGTTGCCAGTGCCTGCTTCACGTCATCAGCTGAAATTTCTTCTCCAGTGCAGGTTAGTGCTAGAGAACGTACCGTGCCTGTGAGTTGCATGAGATTGCCAGGCCAGTCGTAGTTGCGCAAAGCATTAAGTGCGGCAGTATTGAACTGTTGCATAGGTGTAGCACCTGATTCAATACAGTCTAAGAGGATCTGGTTGGCAAGTTCGGGAACATCTTCTCGGTGCGCCCTTAATGCAGGGACATTGATACAAAGGCCGCTTAAAGCTTCATATAATTTAGGATTATAGTCGCCTTGTGCTGTTAGCTCCGCCAGCGGCATAGATGTACCGCAAACAAGCCGCACGTTGTATTTATCAAGTTCGCCCAACATTTGTAGTAGGCCCTTTTGTTCTAACTCGCTTGAGCTGCCGATTTCTTTAAGAAACAACAGTCCATCTCTTGCTTGCTCAAGTAAATCAAATGGAGTATCCGTTAGAGATGTGATTGTATCCGGTTCTATCCAAGGTGTATTGGGGCGATGAAGGAAGCGTGCGCATAGTTCCATCCCTGCACCTTGCTCGCCAGTTAGGAGTAATGGTGTTTTCAGGTTGGAGATTTGTTCCAGTCTCTTTTTTAGGTCAGCGATCAACGTCCCCTTGCCCAGACTAGAAAGCGTAAGGGTAGAGGAAGGTTTGCTTTGGCCGCCGCGTAATGCGTGCGCCACCGTACTTAATAATTTTTGTAGTGGTACTGGTTTTTCTAGATAGCCGAATGCACCAATACGTGTTGCCTCAACTGCGGTTGCTATGGTGCCGTGTCCTGACATTACTACTACAGGCATGGTAAGCAGCCCGTTATTTGCCCACTCTTTCAGCAGAGTAACACCATCGGTATCTGGCATCCAGATATCTAGTAATACCAGATCGGGGCGTGTTTGGTTTCGCCAGATACGCGCCTGTTCTGCATTTTCTGCTAGTGCCACATGGTAACCTTCGTCACGTAAGATTTCAGATAGCAGTTCACGTATGCCAATTTCATCATCAACGATAAGTATTGTATTGTTGGTCATAATTATAGAATTAACTTCTCCACTATATGTTGTGAACTATCTTGTTGTTCATGCATAGCTGGACTTGATTATGCGATCTTACGGTTAATAGTTGTTGAATAGTCCCCAGAGGCAATTGGTAGGGTAATGGAAATATGGGCTCCGTGGGGACGGATATTTTCAATTTGAATCACGCCATGGTGTTCTTCTACAATCTTTTTTACGATGGGCAGCCCGAGTCCCGTACCTTTGAGCTTGGTGGTAACATAGGGTTCGAATGCATGCGTTTTAACGTGATCGGGGAAACCCCTACCATTGTCGCTCATGCTAAAGCGTACACCATCCTGTACCCTTTCCGTACTCACGGTGATGATGGGTTCCGCAACATCCGCCAGCGTATCTTGGGCATTTTGCAGAAGATTGTGAATTACCTGGCGCAACCTAGCAGAGTCTCCTCTCACAGGTGGCAAGTCGGGGGTTAAATCTAAGTGTATATGTGAGCGTAGCTCTCCGCCATCTGCCACACTTTCTGTCTCATATAATGCTAGTACTTCTTGCACTAGCTTGTTGAGATCCAATAAGCGCAATTCGAGTTCTGGCGCGCGCGCATATTCGCTAAACTCATTAACCATTGTTTTCAGTGCTTCCACTTGATTGACGATGGTTTCAGTAGACCGCTTCAAAATTTCTGCATCCTGCGGGCCTAGTTTTTCAGCAAGTTTTAGCTGTATGCGTTCAGCAGAAAGTTGTATTGGCGTTAGTGGGTTCTTAATTTCATGGGCTAGGCGTCGAGCTACCTCACCCCACGCGGCAGTACGCTGTGCTTGTAGTAAATTAGTAATGTCGTCAAATACCACAACACCGCCTCCTCCTGAGACATGCGGGAGACGTGTTCCTCGTAACAGCAACACTTGTTTGATACCATCATCACCAGTACGTTCCACTTGACATTGCCACTCGCCAGTTTTTCCAGACTGGAATCCTTCCCGTATTCCAGTTTCTAGGGCAAGAAGCTGAGGTTCTCGCGCAGTGCATTCCTCCATAGTTAACCCTTCGAAGCTAGCCAATGAAACCTTCAGGATATATTCCGCGCTAAGATTTGCGGTACGCATGCGTAAGCTTTCATCGAATACTAGGACGCCAGATGAAAGATTGGCTAGGATGCTCTCTAGGTAGGCTCTAGCACTTTCTACCTCATGTTGATTGTGTTGCGCCGCCGTACGAGCTTCCTCCAGTTGCTGGGTCATGAGGTTGAATGATTCAGTCAGCACTCCCAATTCATCTCGGCTTTGTACTGGATGGCGCCTACTGAAGTCGCCTTGAGCTACTGCGCGGGTGCCTTCTGCCAGCATACCTAGTGGTGCGCTTAGCCGTTCACTGATAAGGAACGCTGCAGCCAGCGCAGAAAAAAGTGAGAGCAGCAACACCAGTGTTAAAGTCACTCCATAGAGTCTCTTCAGTCCCTGGCGCGACAGCGACAATTCCTCATAATCACGATATACCGCTTGAACTATTTCTGCGTCTTCTGCCAATTGCTTTGGTACTGGCTGCAACAATTGCAAGATACGAATGTCTTCTTCTAGACCTAAAACATTGACGGGAACCGGTTCAACCACCCGTAAATATAAACCTTTTCCTGGAATGAACTCAACAGCGCTGTAAGACTCTTGCATTCTTACTTGGCGCATTACCGCTGTGCTTGGCATTTCTGGAAGTTCCATACCATCAGTAGCAGAAAACGCGATTACCTTGCCATTCTTATTAAATAGTGTGGCTTCTTGCACTTGTGATTGCTCTAGCAGTTGGCTTAGCTCCGGCAGTGGCACAGCGGATTGCCCGGATAGAGTGAGGGCGGTGATCTGAGCTTTCTTCCGCAATTCTTCCAATAGGTTGTCCAACATGGTGCGCCCAAGACTTAAACCCCCTTCTAGTGCTTGGTCTACCCTGACATCAAACCAGGATTCGATACTTTTCCCGATGAATTGTACTGATGCGCTGTACACTAATACACCTGGAATAACTGCCATCAGAGAGAAGATTAGCAACAGGCGCAGCGCCAGTCTGGAGCCCAATACTCTTGCTTTAAGTCTACGCCTGAGTCTCCACAGCAGATACCCTACCACCGCCATAAGAAACAGCACGAAGCCGACATTGAGCTGGATTAGTAGTTGATATTTTCGTTCAAAAAAATCTGTATCTTCTCCCGCTATCGCTAGCAAAAGCAGCATCACTGCACTTAAACCGGCGCCAACAATAATGATATATTTCACGGTTTATTCTCATGATGAAGCTTCTGCGATGGGAGCTTTATGCTCCATTGCAGCATATCAGAGCTTAAGTTCCACTCTTTGGAACCAAGGGCTTCTACCTGGAACGGTTTTGGCAGTCTCGATAAGTCAAGCCGCATACGCAACTTTGCAATGTATTCTGTATCTTGTTGCAGCTCAGAAAACATGAAGATGGGACGATTACGCACCCGGCTCAACACTCGTAGCGCCTCTTTTAAAGTGCTGAAGCTTTGCTTTTGCAATAATGATGATCCGTGACTTAATCGGTATTGGCGTGTGAGCGCATAATAACTTAACGCATCTCGTTGTTTACTCCGGGCAATTTTTTTATCTAACCAGTACCAGCGTGGACTTACTAGTCTAAAATCGGTTACAAAGTAAAGCACGATGCCTTTTTTGAGTGCTTGCTCCAAAGTAGGGTTCAACGTTATCTCAAAATCAGCGTTGAGCTGATAGCCTTCTTCGACAGCATCTAGCTCAGCAAATTTTATCTGTATGCCTTTTGCATGGGCAGTGAAGGCTAACAATAGCACCGTAGTCAGCAATATTGTTACGACCGAGCGTAACAGTTGCGCAATGGGATCAGGTTTTGTGTAACAGGGTATAAAAGAAACCATCATGCTGGGAATCCGGCAACAGTTGTCCGTCAAGTACTTCCACTTTAGGTAGGGGTAAAGTAAGGGCATCTGAATGATGACGCAAAAAATCTTCCACCTGCAGCTTATTTTCCTCAACAAATACAGAGCAGGTAACGTAGAGCAATTTACCATTTCTGGCTAGGGTCTGCCATAAAGCATCGAGAATTTTCTGCTGAATTGAGATAAATTGGGTAAGGTCACTCTCGCGCCGTAGCCATTTGATATCAGGATGACGGCGCGCCACTCCCGAAGCAGAGCATGGTACGTCAGCTAAAATTCGATCAAACAGCTTGCCATCCCACCATTCTGACGGGTTCGCCGCATCACCGCAGACAATGTGATATTTCTTGAATACCAGGCGTGCAAGATTTTGTGTCACCTGGGCAAGTCGTGTAGGATCATTGTCAAGCGCGGTTAATTCCACATCTGCCAACTCCAGGAGATGTCCACTTTTACCACCAGGAGCGGCACAAGCATCCAGTATATGCATTCCGTCGTGTGTGTCTAAAAATGGTGCAGCTAATTGCGCGCCCGCATCCTGTATCGAAACCAGTCCTTGGGAAAATCCGGGTAGCTTTTCCACAGTTACTGGTTGTGCAAGCCCGAGCGCATTGTCCCATATTATCTGTGCGCTCATACCGTTCTTATTTAGTTGTTCTTGATATTCCAACACGTCGATTTTGCGTTGATTGACTCGCAGTGTCATTAATGGGCGCTGATTATTCATTTCTAGCACTGCCTTATAATTTTGGGGATATTGCACACGGAGTTTATCTATCCACCACTGTGGGTGGGAATATCGTCCCACTTCGTTTTCAGCTGTCGTTTTAAGCAGAGTTTCACGCTGACGTATGAAACTGCGCAATACTGCATTAATTAATCCCTTTGTACCCCTGCCATAGTTTAGGCCCATGGATGCAGACACGGCATGATCAACTACCGCATAAGAAGAAGTTCTGCTGTATTGCAGCTGATACAAGCCCACCAGCAATAAACAGCGTAGATCTTGGTCCCACAGTGGTTTATTTAGTAACAGCCCAAGCAATGCATCAAGTTGCCCGTAAAAGCGCAGCACACCGTAGCTTATATCCTGAATAGCTCCGCGCTGTTGGTCAGAAAGAGTGGAGTGGGTGCGCCATGATTCCTGCAATACAACAGTTAGGCTCGCGCCCCCTAGTATCTTGCTCACTACATAAGCGGCTATGCGCTGAGTTTTAATCATTCTGGTACCGTAAAGCGATCACCGGGTTGTAATGAATGTCCCGCAATAAATTCCGCTACACTTAGTTTTTTTCCGCCAGGCTTTTGTACGACTTCCAGTACCAGCGTACCCTTACCACATGCTACTACTATGCCTTCTTGCCCTATCGAAAGAATTTCACCTGGATTGCCTGTAGTGCGAGCGGCTGTTCTCGTTTGCAATATTTTCAGAGGAAGTCCATGTACTTCAGAGTGTGTGCCAGGATGGGGATTGAATGCTCGTACGGAACGACTGATTCTTTCTGCGCTTAACCGCCAGTCGATTTCCGCTTCCTTTTTTTTTAGTTTTGGTGCGTAACTTGCGTCCGCCTCATTTTGTGGGGTTGCAACGAGTTTTCCATTTGATAAGAGTTTTAGTACTTCTACGATGCAATGTGCTCCCAGTATGGCAAGTTTGTCGTACAGAGTCTTAGTGGTGTCATTATGTTCGATTGGGATACTTTGCTGCATTAGTATGGCGCCGGTGTCGAGACCTTGGTCCATTTGCATGATGGTAATGCCGGTTTTCCGTTCGCCAGCTAAGATTGCCCGCTGAATTGGTGCAGCACCCCGCCAGTGTGGCAACAACGAAGCATGGATGTTGAGGCATCCGAGGCGAGGGATGCTCAAAACTGTTGTAGGCAAGATAAGCCCGTAAGCCGCAACCACCATTACATCTACACCAATTGTTGCTAGCTGCGCATGTATCTCAGGTTGTTTGAGAGAGTGTGGTTGGAATAAAGCAAGCTCGTGTTCTTGGGCTAGCAATTTAACTGCACTAGCATTTAGCTTCATGCCGCGTCCAGCAGGACGGTCAGGCTGGGTCAATACAAGTGCAATCTCATGCCCTACACCTATTAGTGTTTCAAGTGCATGAGCAGCAAACGTCGGTGTGCCGGCAAAAATGATTTTCATGTTTGACTAATTTAGATATCGTTAAGCATTTTGATTTACATCTGACTCCTCCATAAACCGTGAATAAATAAACATGTATCATCACTTAAGTAGCCCAATTGTTCATGGAATATATCCGTAAATAAAGATTATCAGTCACATCACCCTTCGTTGTTGTTTGGTTAATTTTTTTCGAAGGCGCGTTTGTTTTAGCTGTGATAGGTATTCAACGAATATTTTTCCTATTAAATGATCCATTTCATGTTGAATGCATACTGCCAGCAATCCATCGGCCTCGAGTATAAAATGTTTTCCTTTAATATTCAGTGCTTTAACTGTAACCCGCTCAGCGCGCCGTATTTTCTCAAATATTCCTGGTACTGACAAACAACCCTCTTCATAATCAGACTTACCACTAGCGGCGGTAATTTCTGGGTTGATTAACACGTGCAGCAGGTCATGGGTGTCGGATATGTCAATTATAATCACACATTGGTGCACATCTACCTGTGTCGCTGCTAAGCCAATTCCAGGAGCTGCGTACATTGTTTCTGCCATGCTTTGTACCAAAGTACGAATTTCATCAGTGACTTCTGACACTTTAGTTGCCACTGTATGTAGCCGTTCATCCGGATATTGCAATATTTTCAGAATAGCCATAAAAGCGTGCTTATTTAAGATTGTCTATTTAATGAACTAAATGCAGAATTTAAACTATATTGATCTACTTTTTTTATATGTATTGCCGATAGTTAACCCATGTGTCATTTTATAATACTGCGCTCGAAAAACCGGGTTTTTTTCTGTGGCTGAGGGTTTTCATGCATAATTCTATTATATCTGTGATTTTGTTCGTGGGTTTGCTTTATGGTCCATCGGTTAACGCTGCCAGCGTTGAGTTTCAGAGTAACCTGCCTGATCGTTACGTTGTTGTTCCTGGCGATACACTTTGGAGTCTTGCTTCACGTTTTCTGAAAGACCCTTGGCGCTGGCCGGAAATCTGGGGGTTAAATCAGGAACAAATTAAAAATCCCCACAAGATTTATCCCGGAGATCTTATCGTACTAGAGAGAACCCAAGACGGAAGCAGGTTGCGGTTAGTCAGGGAGACCATTGTAGAAAGATTGTCTCCTCTAGTGGAAAGATTGTCTCCTCTTGTACGAATAGAGAAGTTCAATGTCGAGGCTATCCCAAGCATTCCAGTTGCGGAAATCGAGCCTTTCTTGAGCCAACCTTTGGTGATCGATAAAAACGGTTTAGAAAATGCACCATTAGTGCTAGGAGTTAGTGACGAGCGCGTGATATTGAGTAAAGGCGATCTCGTTTATGCCAAAGATATACCAAAAGACAAAGGCTCATTGTGGCAAATCTTTCGTCCTGGAAAGACTCTAATAGATCCTGATCCTGAAACGACTTGGACAGAGTTTATGGGCCAGACAGGCCATGATAATGGCGAGATTCTGGGTTACGAAGCAATTTATTTAGGAGATGCAAAGGTAGAAAAATTTGACGATATTAGTACCATTTCCATTGTCCGCTCCGTCCGGGAAATATTCCAGGGTGATCGGTTGGTTCTAGCTCCCCCTACGACGTTCGCTAATTACGCTCCACATGCTCCAAGCAAGGATATCAAGGGACGCATCATTTCCGTCTATGGCGGTATCACAGAAATTGGCAAAGGTTCTATTGTTGTTCTGAGCAAAGGCACACATGATGGGTTGGAAACTGGTCATGTATTGGCCGTGTATCGTACAAACCGATCCGAGACAAGTGATGGTTCACAAGCTATTAGTCGTAGTATCGAATTCGGATCGTTCAAACGGGAGGTCACGGAGTTGCCTGATTCGCGTGCTGGCCTGATATTTGTTTTCCGAGTATTTGAAAGGGTATCCTATGCGCTGGTGATGCAAACTACGCAACCGATTAAGGTCCTTGATGCGGTACAAACTCCATAACATCTCTCAGACCATCTGCACTTCTCTGGATATTGAGTCCATGCTTGTCCTTGGCCTGATTGATGGTGATGACTCGACATAAGGATTACTTGTGTTTTTTGGCATTCCTATTGAAATCCATTCTGAAATTACCATTTTGCTTGAGCGTACGACCAAAATGCTGATCGAGCGCAACATATCTTAGGGATCAGATAAAGAACTTACTACTATTCTCAAATAGGTTTGGCCTGGTTCTTGGTTTATTCTTCACTCTACAAAGTTCCCGTACGCTATTCAATACGCTATTCAGGTAGTTAAATAAGGGAGCAGAACTAATAAACAGTGCTTAGTTTGGCCTAATTAAAGCACCGTTATCAGTTCACACTAGATAATGTAAACAATGCAAATAATTGGGTTCGGAAGGCACGTTGCAACACTGATATCTTGACTATGGCAATGTAGTTATCGACGCGTTGTGTTTCTCTGTAACGGCTTGACGGAAGAAACGGTATCCGCCATGCTGTTAACGCCTAAACTGGATGGCATAGTCGTAAGTTAGTCAGGAGCTACCAGCGGATTCAATAAAACAGCCGTTGTCAGTACCCTATTTTACCTATAACAAAACATAAAGAATCCACAGATTATATTAAAAATATAAAGTAGTCTTAATTTTATGCGCTAAATTGAACCGCTGTTGCAAGATTAATTTACGAGTGTTCGCAGTTCAATCTTTTGTCCTAATAGTTTTTATCATATATCTTCTATTGCGGTGGCTGGCCTTTGGTTTTTCAAAAGTAGTTGTTGACAATATGCGGATACTTACAGGAGCCTTATGGGTAAAACCTTAATTATAGCTGAGAAGCCATCCGTTGCCAGTGACATAGCGCGGGTATTAGGTGGTTTCATCAAACACGATGACTATTTTGAGAGCGAAAAATATGTGTTGTCATCTGCCATAGGCCACTTGCTTGAACTTGCAGTACCAGAAAAATACGAAGTCAAACGTGGTAAATGGAGTTTCGATAATCTACCTGTAATTCCACCTCACTTTGATCTCAATCCCATTGAGAAAACTAAGCCGCGCTTGAAACTTCTAACCAAACTTATCAAGCGTAAGGACGTAGATAAGCTCATTAATGCCTGTGATGCAGGGCGCGAGGGGGAATTAATTTTTCATTACATTATGCGTTATGTTGAAACAAAAAAACCGATCATGCGCCTATGGCTACAATCAATGACGCCTACTTCAATCAGGGAGGGGTTTACAAAATTACTTAATGATACCGCCGTACAGGCACTAGCTGAAGCTGCTGTAAGTCGCTCAGAAGCCGACTGGCTGGTTGGTATCAATGGTACTCGTGCAATGACAGCGTTCAATTCCCAAGAAGGCGGATTTTATAAAACTACGGTGGGACGCGTGCAAACACCCACTTTAGCAATTCTGGTTGAACGGGAAGAAATGATCAAAAAATTTGTTCCACGTGGTTACTGGGAGATACATAGTATTTTTTTTGCAAAAACTGGTAGCTATAGTGGACATTGGTTTGATGAAAAATTCATAAAGGACAAAAAAGACGGTGAACAAAAAGCCGGGCGTATATGGGATCAAAAATATGCCGAATCTATTTGCATAAAATGCCAGGGTAAACTCGGTGTAGTCAGCGAAGATAGCAAGCCTACCACGGAAATCTGTCCACAACTATACGACCTCACTAGCTTGCAGCGAGATGCCAACGGGCGGTTTGGTTTTTCTGCCAAAGCGACACTTGGGCTAGCTCAAGCCCTATATGAAAAACATAAGGTGTTGACATATCCTCGTACTGATTCACGCGTACTACCAGAGGACTACATTTCAACTGTGAAGAATGCTCTGGAATCACTTAAATCCTCCCGTTATGGGGTGTTTGCTAAACAGATTTTAAAAGTTGGATGGATCAAACCCAACAAGCGTATTTTCAACAACTCTAAAATTTCAGACCATTTTGCCATTATCCCAACTTCACTCGAACCGAAGAGTCTAAGTGATGCTGAGAAGAAACTTTATGATCTAGTTACCAAGCGTTTTCTAGCAATTTTTTATCCAGCTGCCGAATTTCTTGTAACTACCCGAATCACTCGAGTCGAAAATGAGCCATTCAAAACTGAAGGCAAAGTAATGATTAATTCTGGGTGGCAAGCAGTCTATGGCAAGGAGGTACGAGCCGATGGAGTCGATAATGATTCAATTTTAGTTACTGTAAAACAGGACGAGCCAGTTCTTACTGATGAAGTTAAAGTCATTGTAAACCAGACCCGGCCGCCAGCAAGATTTAATGAGGCCACGTTGTTATCGTCTATGGAGAGTGCAGGCAAATTGGTAGAAGATGAGGAGCTGCGCGAAGCTATGAGTGCAAAAGGATTGGGTACACCTGCCACTCGCGCTTCGATCATCGAGGGGCTAGTATTTGAAAATTACTTGCAGCGTGTAGGACGCGAGTTGCATCCCACTGCTAAAGCATTTTCTTTGATTATTCTTCTGCGCGGATTGAAGGTGTCCGAACTTACATCACCTGAACTGACTGGCAATTGGGAATTCAAGCTGCGACAAATTGAGCAGAGTAAGCTTAAACGTAACTCTTTCATGAAGGAAATTGCTGACATGACTCGTCACATGGTGGAACAGGCGAAAGGTCATCGCGGCGAAACCATAAGTGGGGATTTTTCTACACTTAGTTCATCCTGTCCTAAATGTGGCGGTGTAATACAGGAGACTTACAAGAAGTTTCAGTGTAAAAAATGCGATTTCGCATTATGGAAAATTCTAGCTGGAAGGCAATTTGAAATAGTTGAAATGGAAGAACTGATCACTAGACGTGAGGTTGGCCCACTGCAAGGTTTTCGCAGCAAAATGGGACGATTATTCAATGCAAATATAAAGCTAACCGACGAGCATGAAATGAAATTTTATTTTGGTGAAAGCAACGACGAAAGTACAGAGGAGGTAAATTTTTTCGGCCAAGAATCCCTTGGAAAGTGTCTCCGGTGTGATGGTCGGGTATTTGAACATGGCATGAGTTACACTTGTGAAAACGCTGTTGGTGTTAATCGAACGTGTGATTTCAAAACTGGAAAAATAATTCTCAAGCGTCCAATCGAATGTGAGCAAATTGTAAAGTTATTGAACTTTGGAAAAACAGATTTACTTTCCAAGTTCATTTCCAAAAAGGGAAGGCCATTTTCAGCCTATCTAGTAGCTGGCAAAAATGGAAAAATGGGATTTGAGTTTGAACCGAGGCGAATAAGAGCAGAACCTGAAACTAAGACAGCCAAGCCCAAAACAAAAGTACCCACTGTCAAGAAATCAATTGCTCGTTAAACATACATTTGACTTAATATAGAGGGTAACAGCGAAGTTTGTCTTTCCTTTGTTTTAACTCGAAGTAATAACATACCCAATATTCTGTGTTGTTTCTTGGGAACAACATTGTCTATAAGCGCGTGCCAAATATAGCAGGAAATATGTATCTCAATATAGCTCCCATGACCCAGATCGTTAGGATCAAACTTGTGATAAGCGCTAATCCCTCTCCAAG
>SMXG01000104.1 GCA_004356775.1 Betaproteobacteria bacterium
AATGGCGGAGAGAGAGGGATTCGAACCCTCGATAAGCCTTTTGAGCCTATACTCCCTTAGCAGGGGAACGCCTTCGACCACTCGGCCACCTCTCCACGAGAAGAGGCGACAGAATAGCGGTTTAGGGCTCCTCGGTCAAACCGACATGCGGTTTTCAACGGAATTTCAAGGTACTTGATCCAGATCAAAAGACTTGTGAAGTATCCGCACTGCGAGCTCCATGTATTTTTCGTCCACAATCACCGAAATTTTTATTTCGGAAGTGGAGATCATTTGAATGTTGATACCCTCTTCCGCTAGAGAGCGAAACATTTTACTGGCGATGCCAACATATGAGCGCATGCCCACACCCACCAAAGACACTTTGGCTATCCTGTCTCCGCCGACCACATCTCGCGCACCAACGTGAGGCTGTACCTGACTCTTGAGTATGTGCATCGTTCTAGCAAATTCATTACGATGTACAGTGAATGAAAAATCTGTCATGCCATCGTGACCAACATTTTGAATTATCATATCTACATCGATATTTGCATCGGCCACAGGGCCAAGAATCTGATAAGCGATACCAGGGCGATCTGGTACGCCCAATACTGTGACCTTGGCCTCGTCACGGTTAAATGCAATACCCGCAATAATCGCCTGCTCCATATTTTCGTCTTCCTCGAAAGTAATTAAAGTGCCTTCGCCTTCTTCTTCGAAGCTTGATAGAACTCGTAATCTGACCTTGTATTTGCCTGCAAATTCAACGGAGCGTATTTGCAAAACCTTGGAACCTAGGCTTGCCAACTCCATCATTTCTTCAAAGGTGATAGTCCTCAGTCGCCGTGCTTCTGGCACAATACTTGGGTCTGTGGTATATATACCATCCACGTCTGTATAAATCTGGCATTCCTTAGCATTAAGCGCTGCTGCCAGCGCTACACCAGTTGTATCAGATCCGCCACGACCTAATGTTGTAATGCTACCGGATTCATCCACGCCTTGGAACCCAGCTACTACCACGATATATCCAGCATCTATATCCGAGCGCAATTTGTCTTCATCGATATTAAGTATGCGCGCCTTGTTATAAGCGTTGTCAGTATGTATACGTACTTGTGCCCCAGTATAGCTTCTGGCTTTGACGCCCATCTCAATAAGCACCATCGATAACAGCGCTATGGAAACCTGTTCACCAGTAGAAACCATGACATCCAACTCTCGTGGATTGGGATTATTCTGAGCCTCCTTGGCCAAGGCAAGGAGACGATTGGTTTCTCCACTCATGGCAGAAACCACCACTACCAGTTGGTATCCTAAGGATTGAAATTTTGCTATTCGACGAGCAACATTTTTAATGCGCTCAATACTACCAATCGATGTGCCCCCGTATTTTTGAACGATGAGAGTCACGATTACTAATGTTTCTCCGTAATTTCTTATAAATATATAGATATTACCTGATTCCTAGAAAGTACACTAAACATGTGCAATAATATCTTTGAAAAAATATGTAATATGTGAGTAATGAATAAATGTACAGAATAGTAAAACAAACTAAATCTTAGTACACATCGAAAAAAATGGGTTAGATATTCAGGTTAACCTGTAATCATTATACGAACAAAAATATGACTCGTAGAGAGCCTAAATCATGAAACTCTTTGATGAGATATCCAACCCCAGTGAAATTCGCCGTAAACTTAGCCTCAACCAGTATGATTTCTGGAGTATGGTTGGAATCACCCAAAGTGGTGGATCACGCTATGAGAATGGACGGAGCATGCCGAAACCGGTAAGAGAACTGGTACGATTAGTTCACATTGAGAAAGTTGATCTATCCAAAATCCGGAAAGATGATCTGATCGTAGCTAGGTTGCTTAAAACAAAGAATCCAAATTTATATAAAAGCCTAAAGAAAACAGCCAAATTGAAGTAATCTTGACTAAATATCTACTAGGACTAGATGGTTACTTCCTATATCTAGTTTAATTAAAATCGGCAAAACAGGGATAAGCGCGTTACATATCAAGTTTAACAGTAAGGCCAAGGTCGTAAATTTTCCTACCAAAGGACTCCATCCATCCTTGAGTGACTTTTGTAAGACGTGATGCCTCCGGTTGCATCGAGGAACGCGCAAGTCCATATAGTAGCACTCCTTTCAGTGGCACACCTTCCCGTAATAATTCCTCAATAAATTTTAGATAAGCTCTAGTTTCTATTTCGGCTGGAAAATTACCATCAATTTTAAATACGCAAGTTTGGAGCCAAGTGGGACATAATGATGCGGCTAATTGTAGATTGTTGCGAAGTCGTCTAGAACTCATTCGAGTATTGTTAATATGTTGCCTCCCTTCGCGCGTGACACTATCTAGTTTGAACCAGACCTCACCGTTAAGTTTCGCTAACCGTCGTAATCCCGCCTGTACATTCGATCGATCAATCAGGCTCCCGTTTGTAATTAACACCAGTTTGAGTTCTTTAAGTGAATCGAAGCCATATTTTACTCTCCCAATTAAATCTATCACCTGTTCAAATTCCTTGGCACTGGTAGGTTCACCGTTTCCAGATAAGGCAATGTCATTGATACGTCTCGCACCTGGCGTCACCTGTTCCTGCATGAAAGAACCATACAATATTTCCTGCAAAAAAGTATAAAGCTCTGTTTCGAGCCTGATCAAATCAATCACCGGTGCTGCCCCGCGCGTTAACTCTGGTACTTGGCAATAGATACAGCGCCAATTGCAAGCATTATTGGGATTAAGGTTGATGCCCACCGACACGCCTCCAGCGCGGCGCGAAACCACTGGATAAATATAGGTTAACCCAGCGTTGTCACGATTGTGGTCGGCTACATTTAATAATTTGGGAGTACGCTGCAATGTTACAATCCTTCTTATGTTAATCTCTAGTAAATTGGAATTCGACGCCGGTCACCGTATCCCATCCCATAATAGTCAGTGCCGCCATCTTCATGGCCACCGCTACGCCATTGAAATTACCTTATCTGGCGACATTATCACCGATGAGGGTATAGCCAAGCAAGGTATGGTAATGGATTATTCAGAAGTAAAACGTATTGCCAAGGACGTCCTTGTAGACAAGTGGGACCACGCTTTTCTAGTGTATTCAGGAGACTTACAGGTACTGCAATTTCTACAATCCATAGAGGATCACAAAACAGTAGTACTAGATACGCCACCTACAGCAGAAAACTTGGCACTGACCGCATTTTACATACTTGATAACGCCTATCAGGATAACTACGGCAACCGCCTCAGACTAGAGCAAGTTCGTTTATTTGAAACGCCCAATTGCTGGGCCGATGCAATTCGAGGAAAAATTTAATATATCCCAGTAATTAGTAATATTTGGCCTGATAAAATCTTCACTACTTACCAATTGATTTTTCCATTATCACTACGTTATTTCTAATGCAACTTCCTACGAACTGTTTGATAGTATCAAAATAAGAAAAATATACGGCAAATAAATTTACGACACTTTGTAAAGCACTTCTATCTTTTACAAGAGGTTGATATTGTGTTGTAAATATTATGAAATAAAGATTACAGACCGCACAGAAAATATTGGAATTCGAAACAAAATTACTAAAATTAATATGCTATGAGTCCTAAGAAACCGGTTTCTCCTTCCGCAGTAATAACCCGTTTGCGTGCCAACCTAAAACTGTTCGTACTTGACAGCAATGTGTTGATGCACGACGCCACTAGTCTATTCCATTTTCAAGAGCACGATATTTATATTCCCACGGTGACGTTGGAAGAACTAGATGACAATAAAAAGGGTATGTCAGAAGTGGCGCGGAATGCACGTCAAACTAGCCGTTTTCTAGACGCGATTGTAGGCAGTGCAGTTACCGATATTGACAATGGCATTTCGCTGCAATTACATGGTAACAAAGATGCAACTGGGAGATTATTTCTATAAACCTAAGCAGTTAGTGCAAACTTACCTGTACAACTGACAAGTAGAAAATCGGATAACCAGATTATCGAGGTGGTAAAGTTCCTGCATGAAACTCACCAAAAACGCAAAGTGACGCTAGTTTCTAAAGACATCAATATACGCATTAAGGCACACGCATTTGGACTAGCAGCAGAGGATTATTTCAACGACAAAGTTCTGGAAGATACCGATCTGCTTTTTTCAGGAATCTTAGAATTACCGACTGACTTTTGGGATAAGCATTGTAAGGAAATGGAATCATGGCAACAATCAGGCCACACTTTTTACCGGATACGCGGATCGCTATGTATGAATTTTCTAATTAATCAATTTGTGTATCTTGAACATGATAATCCATTTTACGCACAGGTAAAGGAACTTATGGGTAAATCAGCAATTTTACAAACTCTTAAAGACTTCACCCACATGCAAAACAATGTGCGGGGAATCATCGCACGTAACCGTGAGCAAAATTTTGCGCTAAATATTCTTATGGACCCAGAGGTAGATTTTGTAACACTACTTGGACAGGCAGGTACTGGTTAAACATTGCTAACTCTAGCTGCCGGCCTTATGCAGACACTAGAACACAAGGTTTATTCGGAAATCATCATGACTCGCGTCACCGTACCAGTAGGCGAAGATATCGGCTTTCTACCTGGCACTGAAGAAGAAAAGATGACCCCATGGATGGGCGCGCTGGAAGATAATCTGGATGTTCTATGCAAAACTGACAATGAAACTGGCGAATGGGGACGTGCTGCCACCGATGGCTTAATTCGTGCGCGCATTAAAGTAAAATCCCTTAATTTCATGCGTGGACGCACATTTATTAACAAATTCTTGATCATCGATGAAGCACAAAACCTCACGCCCAAACAAATGAAAACACTCATCACAAGAGCTGGCCCTGCTACAAAAGTAGTGTGCTTGGGAAATATCGCGCAAATAGATACACCTTACTTGGCTGAGGGAAGTTCAGGCCTAGCCTATGTAGTAGATCGCTTTAAAGAATGGAATCACAGCGGACATGTGACGCTTCAACGTGGGGAACACTTCAGACTAGCAGATTATGCTACGGAAGTATTATAGGGCCCAGCTTCAATAATGTGAGGGTGATGCATAACTTTCAAACCTTGTATATTGAGCTAGGAAGGTAAGATCAATTTTACCTATAGGGCCATTACGTTGCTTGCCAATGATAATCTCGGCGACTCCTTTATCTTGTGTTTCGGGGTTGTAAACCTCATCACGATAGATGAACAAGATCAAATCCGCATCCTGCTCAATGGCACCGGATTCACGTAAATCTGACATCACTGGACGCTTATGTGGATTCGGGCGTTGTTCCAAACTGCGGTTCAATTGCGATAATGCTAGTACCGGAACTTGTAGTTCTTTTGCTAGTGCTTTTAAAGAACGGGAAATTTCTGAGATTTCGGTAGCTCGATTCTCACCTTGGCTACTGGCGGACATTAATTGTAAATAATCCACCACGATTAATCCAAGGTCACTATGTTGACGATGTAGTCGACGTGCCCGTGCTCTTAACTCCAAAGCATTTAATGCTGCAGTTTCATCAATGAATAATGGTGCATCATTTAGCTTACCAAGCGCATAGGTAAGTTTAGACCAATCCTCATCCAGCAAACGCCCGGTACGTATCTTGTGCTGGTCTAGCCTACCGACCGAACCCAACATTCGCATTGCTAACTGTGCACCCCCCATTTCCATGCTAAACACCGCTACTGGTCTCTTTAGCTCAAGTGCCACATGCTCAGCAACATTGAGTGAAAAAGCTGTCTTACCCATGGATGGTCTACCTGCAACAATGATTAGATCTCCTGGCTGAAAGCCGGATGTTTTCTGATCAAGATCATGGAATCCGGTAGCGATACCCGTAACATCACTGGGATTCTCTTGATTGTAAAGTACTTCGATACGCTCAACCACTTCCTTGAGGAGTGGTGGAAAATCGCTAAAACCCTGTCTCCCACGTGCGCCTACCTCAGCAATTTCAAACACCTTAGTCTCAGCTTCATCTAGCAAATTAGCGGCGGAACGTCCGGCAGGATTATATGATGAATCAGCGATCTCCACTCCGACCTGGGCAAGTTTACGCATCACCGATCGTTCGCGCACAATCTCTGCGTAGCGACGAATGTTGGCTGCTGATGGCGTGTTCTGTGCCATCATACCAACATAGGGTAAACCCCCAGCATTTTGCAGTTCAGCGGAGGTATCAAGTGACTCAGCAACAGTGACAACATCCGCCGGTTTGTCGTGTTCAATCAGCTTGCAAATGTGGCGGTAAATGAGACGATGATCCAGCCGATAAAAATCCTCCTCATTAATAACATCAGCTACCTTATCCCAGGCGTCATTGTCTAGCATCAGTCCCCCTAATACCGATTGTTCAGCTTCAACTGAATGTGGCGGAGTCTTTAAGGACTCAGGTAATTGATCATTAGTTACAGTGGTTAGGATTTGGGCCATAAAAATTAGAGAAGATTAACAAATCGAATGATAAGTAATTCTACCATTAGTCGCAACGAGGAAAAAATAAAAGGCTGTCCCTAGCCTTTTATTTATCTGACAGAAAATGTGAAATCAGAAAGTAGCTTCACCCAACACTGATACAGTGATGTGTACTAATACGTCACTATGCAAAACGATAGACAACGGATGGTCTCCTACCTGCTTTAAGGATCCCTGAGACATACGAACCATGGCTTTTTCTATCTCAAAACCTTGGATCTTGAGAGCATCCACAATATCGACATTAGTAACTGATCCAAATAGCTTGCCGTCAACTCCAGCTTTTTGAGTGATTTGAACCATCAAACCATCGAATTTAGCCGCATAAGCCTGGGCAGCAGCCAAAATTTCCGCTTGAGTTTTCTCCAATTCAGCACGCTTAACTTCGAACTCGGCAATAGTAACATTTGTTGCCCGCTTTGCTTTACCCTGAGGAATCAGGAAATTTCGTGCATAACCGTTTTTAACATTAACTACATCACCAAACTGGCCGAGGCTGACAACCTTCTCCATCAAAATAACTTGCATACTATCGCCCCTCAGTGTAAATCGGTATAAGGTAACAGCGCAAGAAATCGTGCTCGCTCGACGGCAACACCTAATTGGCGCTGATAATGTGATTTTGTGCCAGTAATACGAGCAGGAATGATCTTACCATTTTCATTAATGAAACCTTTCAATAACACAACGTCCTTGTAATCTACCGCCTTGATGCCTTCTGCTGTAAAACGACAAAATTTTCTACGCTTGAATAATGGACGGTTGGCATTCTTATCCTTTTCTTTGTCCTTGCCGTTTTTACGTCTAGATATAAAACGAGCCATAATTCTTTCCAATTTCCTGATTAGATGAGATATACATTAATTAACATGTAACATCAGCTATAAACTAATGCAGTTTGCCAGATGACTATTTAGTTTAATTATTTGTCCGTTCTATGTTCCGATGTTAATTTCTACAGCATCTTCCATTTGTGAGACAGGTCGTGTCTTCTCATCACTCATCATTGGTGAGGGTGTAATCACCGGACCGTCCATCCTAACAGTAAGATAACGGAGAATTGCGTCGTTAAACTTAAAAGCATGGTCCAGGTCGTCCAGAGTTTCCTGATCACACTCAATGTTCATTAGCACATAGTGCGCTTTATGAACCTTCTGAATTAGATACGCGAGTTGGCGGCGCCCCCAATCTTCCTGGCGGTGAATTTTCCCATTCTTTGCGGTCACCATACCATGGTAGCGTTTTATCATCGCAGGTACTTGCTCGCTCTGATCAGGGTGCACAATATAAACGATTTCGTAATGCCGCATGTAGTCTCCTTCTGGGTAAAATCTCCCGCGATGCGGACACGGTGAGATAAGGATTGAGGAATGCAGCATTCTAACGAATTAATGAATCAATATCAATCATAAAGAACTTTTAAATCGTAAAGTTGCAAAACTATCAATAAACTAAAATCTCAATTACTTGATGCTCTTACTGCTTTTAACTTTGATTCTTCCAAGTTCGTTCTCTATCACACCTTTGTCGGTAGGTCTCGAATAGGCATATACCCGCACTAACTGAAACATTAAGGCTTTCAACACTACCTAACATGGGTATAGAAATCAGTTGGTCACATGTTTCGCGAGTAAGCCGCCGCATGCCTTTCCCCTCCGCGCCCAGCACCCATGCAACAGGACCATCGATTTTAGCGAGCTGAAGATCGCAATTCGCCTCAGCAGCAGTTCCAATTATCCATACACCGTACTGTTTCAATTTCCGCAAAGTTTGGGCCAGATTGGTAACTGAAATATATGGTACGGTATCAGCGGCTCCACTAGCTACTTTGTGTACCGTGGCTGTGAGCCCCACCGCGCGGTTTTTGGGCGCAATCATAGCATGAACACCAAAAGCATCCGCAACTCGAAAACATGCCCCCAAATTATGCGGATCCTGAACTCCGTCCAAAACTAGTAACAATGCTGGTTCTGTCAGAGTTTTGAGCACGTCCTCAATGTCAATATGACAACAGGTTGTGTCTATATTTGCTGCCACGCCCTGATGACGGATGCTACCAGACATGGCGGCAAGCCTTGCCTCATCGCAGAAAATTAAGCGAACACATTGAGTTTCTGTGAGTTTCTTCAAGTCACGCGCACGCTGGTCACGACGGGTGGAATCGAGAAAAACTTCCTTGATACTGTCGGGATTCTGTCGTAGGCGACTTGTGATGGCATGAAAACCAAATATAAGGTGGACGTTAGACATTAAATGATAAAAGTTCTTGAAGAAATCAGTAAAACACCATCCACGACCTAATTTGATTAGAAATTCGACAGAAACTTGTAAAAATAACTTCAAATTCTATTCGTTCTTGCCTGCCGGCACAAAATCAATCTTGCTGGTTTCTAGGTCAACTCGTACAATTTTAACTCTCATCCGGTCGCCAAGACGATAATGTCTACCACTACGCTCACCTATCAGCATATGTTTGACGGCATCAAAATGAAAATAATCTTTGGGCAGTTCGGAAATATGCACCAGGCCTTCTACATAAACACCATCTAGCGCTATAAACAAACCAAAACCGGTGACACTACTAATGACACCACAAAAACATTCGCCAATTCTGTCTTGCATGTAGAAGCACTTGAGCCACGATTCCACATCGCGGCTGGCTTCGTCAGCTCGACGCTCTGTCTGTGAGCAATGCTTGCCCAGTTCATGCCAGTCACCAGGAGAATAAGTTGTTCCATTGAGCGCTGCTTTGATTGCGCGGTGCACCAGGAGGTCGGGATAACGCCGGATGGGTGAAGTAAAATGGGTATAGGACTCATATGCTAGCCCAAAATGGCCAGTGTTATCCGGGCTGTAAACAGCCTGACGTAGTGATCGTAGCATTACGGTTTGTAACAATTGTGCATCGGGTCTATCTTTAATTTTTACCAGTGTCCTCGCATAATCTTGAGCACGAGGCTTATCCCCGCCACCTAGCTGCAAACCAAATTCTTTAAGAAAGTTACGTAAAGCATCAAGTTTTTCCGGTGTGGGACCCTCATGAATACGATATACCGTGGGTTGTTTGTGTTTCTGCAGAAAATCTGAAGCACACACGTTGGCCACTAGCATACATTCCTCGATCAGGCGATGGGCATCATTGCGCTTCACTGGCAAGATCTGTTCAATCTTACCTAGGTTGTTGAAAATCATCTGGGTTTCTATAGTTTCAAAATCAATCGCGCCACGTCTCTCCCGTGCTTGCAGTAACACCTTGAATAATTTGTAGAGCAGCTGGATGTGCGGCATTATTTTTGCATGCTGCCTAGCATCTTCCCCCCTAGGATCGCTCAGCATCGCTGCCACCTTAGTATAGGTAAATCGCACGTGGGAGCGCATTACTGCTGGATAAAATCGGTAATCATAAAAATCTCCATCGGCATTGATATTCATCTTGCATACCATACACAAACGCTCCACTTGAGGATTAAGTGAGCACAAACCATTGGAGAGTACTTCTGGTAGCATCGGAATTACGCGTCTCGGGAAATATACAGAGTTGCCACGATTAAGCGCCGCCTTGTCAAGCGCATCGTTGGGACGAACATAATGACTAACATCAGCGATGGCGACATATAGTTTGTAACCCTTTCCATCACGCTCGCAATACACTGCATCGTCAAAGTCGCGTGCGGTTTCACCGTCTATAGTCACCAGCGGCAAATGACAAATTTTCTCCCTCCCGGCCAGATCTTTTTTCATCACTTTGTTAGGAAATTTGGCGGAAAGCATTTCTACTTCGTGCGGAAACTGGTACGGTAAATCATGCTTACGAAGCGCAATTTCGATTTCCATTCCTGGCGCAGTATAATCTCCCAAAATCTCAACGATGCGACCAATGGGCTGTGCATTTTCCCTAGGCTGCTGTATGATCTCTACCGTCACCACTTGGCCTGCCCTGGCATCCATAGACTCTTCTTTTGGCACTAAAATATCCTGACTAATGCGCTTGTTCTCAGCCTCTACAAATAGGATACCGTAATGGACGCGCAATCGCCCGACCAACTGCGTTATGACGCGCTCCAATACTTCTACGATGGTTCCTTCTTTGCGCCCACGCCGATCTATACCAATTACACGCACCATCACGCTGTCTCCGTGCAACACCTTGTGCATCTCCTTGGAACTCAGAAACAAATCGGGGCTACCATCGTCGGGAATTAGGAAGCCAAAACCATCAGCATGGCCTTGTATCTTGCCCTTGATAAAATCCAGTTTTTCTACCACATAGATGTCGCCTTTGCGATTACACATGATTTGACCTTCTCGCATCATTGCAGAAAGTCGTCGGCTAAAAATTTCATTTTCTTCTTCTGTAATTTTGAGCAAAATTTGTAACACTTGCTCAGTGATGGGAATACCTTGTTCTTTCAATGTTTTCAATATGAATTCTCTGCTTGGCAACGGATGCCCGTAACGTTCTTTTTCTCGCTCAAAATGGGGATCAAGATTGCGTAGTTTATGTCTTTTTTTGTTTGACAAAACAATGATTTCCTATAAAATTGCGGCTCTGCTCAGGATCCCGATTCTGGATGCTGAATCGCCCAGATGGCGGAATTGGTAGACGCACTAGGTTCAGGTCCTAGCGGTGGCAACACTGTGGAGGTTCGAGTCCTCTTCTGGGCACCAATTACCTATCTCAGTATGTATCGTCGAGACTCACTAATAAACAATACTTTATTAAAAATAATAGTGTTATGTAGATATTACGCCTTTACATCTCATCACATCTCTTGACAGATCGCGTTATTTAGGGAACACTTTAGGGAACAATTTATGTTCTCTATCTATTTTAAGATGCCAAAACGCGTTGTTCCCTTAACCGATATTAAAATCAAAAAAGCGAAGCCAGGTCCGAAGCCACGCCGGCTGTTTGATGGTGGTGGCTTGCACCTTCTCATCAATCCAGATGGGTCGAAATACTGGAGGCTGAAATACCTGCTTCATGGTAAGGAAAAACGTATTAGTCTTGGAGTATATCCCAAAGTAACTCTAGCCGTTGCGCGAGACCTTGCAGCAAAAGAACGGCACAAGCTAATGGAAGGCATTGACCCAGCTACCGAACGCAAAGCCCATAAAAGAACAAAGCAAGATGAAATAGCCAATACCTTCAAGACTGTGGCACTAGAATGGTATAAACACAAACTCAAAATCTGGTCACCAGCTACTGCGCGTAAAGTACGCGAAGCTCTAGAAATTGACCTAATACCCTCCCTTGGTAACAACTCCATCTCCACGCTCACCACCCCCAAAGTCGTTGACGTGCTTCACGTGATTGAAACCCGCTCCCCTCACATGGCAGACAAGGCACGACAATATTGCGGCGCGATCATTCGCTACGCGATTCTTACTGGTAAGCGCGAGGAAGGCCGCCTGCTCGATCTACGCGGTGCACTGAATCCTCTAGTAGAAAGCCATTTCAATACATTCAGCGAAAAGGATCTGCCAGGATTTATGAAAAAACTTGATACCTACAAAGGGGCGGCACAAACAAAAATCGCAATTAAATTGCTGATGCATACCTTCGTACGGCCTTTTGAAATGGTAGGCGCACAATGGTCAGAATTTAACCTTGATACCGCCGGATGGAATATCTCCGCAGATCGTATGAAGATGCGACATCAGCATATCGTGCCATTGGCAAAGCAAGTAATGAAACTACTTCAGGAGCTTCATAAACTAAATGGGTGCAGCCCTTTTTTGTTTCCAAGTGAACGCGCACCGCTCAGCAAGTCCATGGCACGCGACACCTTGAGTAAAGCTCTGCGTTCGATGGGCTTCCAGGGACTAGCTACGCCACACGGATTCCGTGCAATGGCTTCAACCATGCTGAACGAGATGGGTTTTCACCCAGACGTGATAGAACGCCAGCTTGCCCACAAGGAGCCTAACAAGACACGCGCCGCTTACAATCGCGCCCAATATATGACCGAACGCACGAAAATGATGCAACATTGGGCG
>SMXG01000105.1 GCA_004356775.1 Betaproteobacteria bacterium
AGCCCAATGTCTTCCATGGCAGCCTACCTAATCGGACCGACTGACCCGTAGTACCAGCAGCATCACCACAACTGATAGAAGCAATCCCGCCGCTATCCAAAGCCGGACAAGGTAAATCTCCAGGGCGTGCTGTGGTTAGGGCACTAGGGGCAGTGGGCAAAAGAACACTAACGGCATGGGCTATAAGCGCTTCTTTTGCATGCGCTAGCGCTTTAGCTGTTTTCATATCTTGTTCTGCAACTCTGTTGCTGCTACCAGTTAGCGAAATCACTAGTGTCGACATCGTGCCAAGAACGAGGATCGTGAGAAGCACCATCAACACTGCCCCTTTCTGTCCGATAGGCAACACTGCACAATTAAAAGGGTATTGCTGTCGGGATATACGAACAGTGGGCAGCATTTTCTATTTAATCCGTCTTTTCATTTGGCGGAATAGACCTTTTTCCAGTTTTTTGTGTAAATTGTTGCACTGATAGCAGACTGTCTTGCGCATTCTCCCCAGCGTCGGTACTCATAGTTGCATCTGGGTTAATCTCTCGCGCAAAACTTACATTCCTCACCACCATACTACTGTCTAGGTCTATGCTCTGCCCAACCTTAAGGCGTATTGAGTTGCCTGTACCCGGTATTTTAACTGGCACCGAGTCAGGCGCAATATCGCGCTCTGCCAATATCCCGTTGGCACTCTTCTGGCTTTGCGGCACACCGTTTATCCAGACCACCCGACTTCCACCGTGCCGCTGTAAGATTCCATTTACTAAAATTTTGTTGCTAATGATAGCTTTAGTTTCTACCTCCGGATTGCTCTCCAACTGTTCAAGCCGGATACGCTGTTCTGGTGTAAAGAACAACCTACCTAATGTCTCCTCTCCAACTGCAACACATGGCAAGGCTGTAAGTATAAATAATGTATAGTAAAAAACTTTTTTGTGCCAATTCATTTATTCACCTTCTGCGATTTTTCGTTCAGCGTTATCCAACCCAGAGAACACTCTGCCTGTATGTTTGGAGTAAATCTAAGTTGCCTTACTACATCGTTACGGGTAAGGCTACAGCTCTCCAACAAGTACATACCTTTTGTTTCCGTCAAAGCATCGAAGAAATCCAGTAACTGTCCCTCATGCAGCAGACTAAAATTTAATGTCATATTGCTCCGGTGGAGATCAAAGCTATTGCCAAGAGAGTTAGTACCTAAGTTTAATGTTTCTTGTGGCTCCAGCTTGTATTTCACACTAAAAATATTTAGCTGATTGCGGATTTTTTCAATTGCTTCAATCCAGTCCAGGCGCCGTTCTTGGCCGATTACATTCTGTTCCACTAAAGCCTGGTATTGATGGTAGTACCCCTGCAAATCTTCCTGTTCGTTCTTGGTACGTTCCAACTTGCTGCGAGCCTCTGACCACTCTCGATCCGCTACAATCTTAGCCTGCTGTGCTTCGGCTAGTACTCCATCGCTTACATAAACAACAACGGCCCCTAATACCAACGCCAGAGCCAACATAATGAGTAAGCCACGAATATGCGGTAAGTCCTTGGTGGAAAATTTCATCCTAATTTTGTCCTAGTTTTTCTAATTCTATCTCGCATCAATCTAAAGACTCTCGGTTTGTGCTTGTCTGTTCAGTACCACCTTCATGACAAAAGTACTACCGCGAAGTTTTTTTTCACTGTCAAGATCACCGGAGATGCTGGCACCAGAATCAAGATTGATTGGCATCGTGACGGTCGTCGCTGAGAATCCCGCCCTGCCCAATGCATGACGAAACTGGTGAATTGAGTCGATCGTGTCTCGTAGGTTGAGCGAGGATATGACCTCCCCACCAAGAATAATTTCTTGATACGCAGTGGATAGCGAGGCTTTAGTTATCTGGTGACCATTCTCTTGTACGACATTTGAGCCAGATGTAACTCGCCATGACAGGCTATTCACCTGGATCATGGGAAAATTTTCCAATTGCCGACTGATCTCTGTCAAAAACGGTTGCGGCTGTTGTGCGGAAACCGAAAGATTCTGAATGACAGATACCCCAGCCTTCATGCGATCAACTGAAACTGGAAAGTGTGGATAATTCGCCTCAATCTGGCGCTCTTGAGCCACAATGGAAGATTTCATGGCGCTAACTACTTCTGTGTCCTGATGAAAGTTGGATGCCTCCCATAGGTTGATGCTCGACCACACCACACAAATAAACGCAACAGTGGTTACAGTAATTTTAAGCAAGCTCTGGGCATTCCACAAATCGTAGAAATGCATGTAATCGGCAGTTGCAAACTGGTTAGCTGGTGGCCTACGTCCAAGCATATGTAGTAGTAACGGAGTCGCGTCCGAATCGGTCGGACTTTCCCTAAGCCCGATGCGCTCAGCTAGTACGTCTATATCCTCAATCAGGTAACGCACGTTGTTTGAATCTTGCAACGCCTCTTGCAGTTCTTTCTTGTGGTCTTTGCTGCAAATAATGCAAACATCAAGTGCCTGGTCAATGGGTAGTAGGCTAAGACTACTAAGATATTTATAGGTACGGTTTAGCTCAATTTGCAATGGCTTTATGATATCGTCAGTACGCACGTCAGTACGTACTAGTGGGGTTAACCGTGAAAAACTGATATTGCCATCTCGGTAGAATATTTCGCGCAATCCTGAGTATTTTTGCCAGGTAACCAGTAATAGATGGGAAGAAGAAATGTGATTAACAAATTGATAACTAATGAGGGGAACCGAATAAATTCCGGCTACAGAGGCTTCGTGTTCCAGCATGATATCCAACCAGAGAGAAACTTGTTCTGGGTTGGTCAGCGCCGAAAACAATGTCATGTCGTCACGTCGCCCATCCTGCTCACGATAAAGTATTTGAGCATGACGGAACGGAGTGTTATGGTAAAATTGTTCGAATTTTCTAAGTACTATGTGATTGCGATCCCTGCCGCCAACATGGGGTATGGTTTCGAAACGAAAGTCTTCTTCCACCAGATCGACAAGTAAATAACAAGGGACTTTCGGGTGTTTGTCTAGTAAAGCAGCAAAGGCATCGTGCCCTGATATGTCGTTTGAAAACAGTTGTCCACCCTGTAACTGACCCCGCTTCCAAGAATAAACGCTAAGCCATTCAGCACTAAGAAACAAAAGCAGCTTGTCTACCATTATATTTTCACCTTACTAATGACGTCATAAATCGGCATGAGCACAGAAAACATGATCCAACCTAGCATAAAACCAAGTAACACAGTCGTTGCAGGACCTATCATGGCCTGCGCATTCGCAATCGCTTCCTTTACGTCTCGGTCATAAAAATAACTGACATTAAGCAACGCCTTGTCTAGCGCTCCAGTAGCTTCACCTACCCGTAGCATGCGTAGGACCAGTGGTGGGAATATATTGGTGCTTTGGAAGCTTTGAGTCAGATTCTTACCTTCTTCAATTTCCCGGCCCGCTTGGGTTAAGCTTTCTTCAATTACTACATTGCCAGCGATGTCGCGACAAATAGCGATACATTCCAGAATGCTTATTCCTGATGCATAAAGCATGGCAAAAAAATTGGCAAAACGCGCTAGGATAATTTTCTTGAGAATAGGCCCGATTGGCCACAGCTTGAGTTTTAAGTCATCCAAGCGGTAACGGGCCCGTGAATTGAACGTTACTAGGAACTTAATGATAGAAAACGCAATTACCGGTACAATCAACATTACATACCAGTATTGTACGAATATGGACGACACGAACAGCAGGGCCTTGGTATGAAGTGGCAATGTCTGACCCATGCTTTTGATGAACCCAGTCAACTGTGGCACTAGATATATCATCAGAAAAAAAGCCACACCAATTACTATTACCAGTACAAACGCTGGATAAATCAATACCTGTTTGGTTTGGGAGGCCATTTCATCTTCCCATTTGAGAGTATTGGTAAGATGCAGAAACACTTCCTGCAGCTTTCCGCTTTTCTCACCTGCATTCACCAAGCTGACGAACACTTTCTCGAACACACGCGGGTGCTGGGCCATCGCTTGAGATAAACACATGCCTCCTTCTATGTTTTCGATCAGAGTGGCAACGACTTCGCATAAAAGTGGACGGGACAAGGTGTCGCGTAAATCTGCTAAGCTTTCTAGCAAAGGTACGCCAGCGTTGGTGAGCTGCTCCATGTTAAAAAAGAAGGTGATCAGTTCTCGGCGGGTAACGGCCGTACCAGTAACAAATCGGCTTTTCTTCACGATCTTGCCATTAATGAGATCAAGTCCGGTACGCTTTAGGCGCATCTCCAGATCCACTAGATTAGACGCATCTTGCAAGCCAGTACGTCTCTGGCCCGACTTGTTGAGCGCCTTGTACGCATACATGGGCATAATAATCAAACTATCCGCTGAGTGAGATCAACCACCCTGGATACTTCATTTAGCGAAGTAACGCCGTCCTTGACTCGTTGAATTCCATCCTCTATTAGGGGACGAAACCCTTTCTCCAGCGCTATTTTCTTGAGCTCACGCCCAGTGGCGCGGCGTGCAATCAGTTCATCGATGTCCTGATCCATTTTCAGCATTTCCATGATCGCCACTCTACCGTTATAACCATTATGTTCACACAAATCGCAACCAACTGGACGGTAAACGGTCTGTACTGGTTGATCTGGCAAAAAGCCAAGCAGCTTCATCTCGTCATCACTTGGAGCATAGGGTTGTTTGCAATGTCGACAGAGCACACGTATCAACCGTTGTGCGATAATCCCGATAATGTTACCAGCCATGATGTCCGGTAGCATACCGATGTCAAGTAGGCGTGGAATCGCACCGATTGACGAGTTGCTATGTAGGGTGGAATATACCTGGTGGCCGGTCATGGCAGCGCGAAAAGCCATCTCGGCGGTGGGATGATCGCGAATTTCTCCCACAAGAATGATATCCGGATCCTGGCGCAGCATAGAGCGTACACCACTAGCAAAATCAAGCTTAGCTGCTTCATTCACAGAGGTTTGACGGATCATCACCATTGGGTACTCAACGGGATCTTCCAGGGTCATGATGTTAACGGCCTCGGTATTAATGTGATTTAGCACAGAATATAGCGTGGTAGTCTTGCCGCTGCCAGTCGGCCCGGTTACCAAGATGATTCCTTCTGGACGGGCGATCATCCTCCTGAGGGTAGCTAATGCTTCCTCCTGCAAACCTAAGTATTCCAGCGGTACGATACCTTTCTGCCGGTCTAGGATCCGCAAAACCAGATTCTCACCATGAGTAGTGGGATGTGAAGCTACACGAAAATCAATGGGCCGGCCCGATAGGCGTAATGAAATGCGACCATCTTGGGGTGCGCGAGTCTCAGCAATATTCATATTACTCATTACTTTCAGTCGCACTACCATTGATGACCAGAAACTCTTGTGCAAACTTCGCACCTGGCGTAGTACACCATCAACGCGATACCGGATTCGTAGAAAACTCGATTCCGGCTCGAAGTGTATGTCGGATGCGCCACGCTGTACTGCATCCGACAGTAACGCATCAATCAAACGTACTACCGGTTGACTAAACTCATCGACCCCCGTTTGCAGAGATTGATAGTCCATCTCACCCGGTTCGATCTCGTGCAAAATACCGTCAATCGAAAGCTCAAAACCGTAATACTGGTCTATTGAACGGATAATTTCGGATTCACGAGCAATCTGGGTAATGAGGCGGTACTCGTCCTTGATCAGTGCACGCACTTGATCTAGTGCGATGATATTGTCGGGATCTGCAATCGCTAGCGTCAGCGTGTGCTGGTTCTTGTCCAACGCTAAGGGTATCAACAAGAAACGCCTTGCCACGTCCTTCGGAATCAGCTTGATAGCTGCTGCATCAACAATACTTGTAGAAAGATCAACGCTCTCCTGCCCCAAGCTCTCAGCCATTACGTCACGGATGGTCGCTTCCGATAAAAAGCCTAAACCTACCATCAGCCGTCCGAGTGGCAAGTGGCGCTTGCTTTGCTCTAGCAAAGCGATGCGTAACTGGTCTTCGCTGATGACGCCCTTCTCGATCAGCAATTGCCCCAGCGGCTTTTCCTTTTCTAATGGTTTTTCTAATGTTGTGATTGACATATATTTTTAGAAGGCTAGTTGTGCGGATTCCACTACCGCGATAATTCTTTGAGTCGATCTGATGCTTGCGCCTTTTCAAACCCAACCGGTGTGTCACCAGCCAACACCAGAGCCTTACTGTAGTATTTAGCCGCCAGTTTGATCTTATTCAGATGATCTAGGCTGACTGCAAGATTAAAAGCGTAATCGGCATTGGTAGAATCAATACTGAGGGCACGGAAGAAAGATTGCTGTGCCGCTGCCCAACGTAACTGAATGATATAATTGTTGCCTATCGCAAAATGTAGTGCTGCGGCATTAGGTTGCTGCGCTAGAAGAGTTTTTAGCCGACTCTCGGTCTGATTAGGATCAGCGATCTGTCCGAGTCCAACCATGCCTGCAATTGCCGAAGGATCGCGCGGATCCAATTCCAGTAAACGCAAGTAATAAGTTTGCGCCTCTTTATCTTGCCGCATGCGTGTAGCAATGGCCGCAAGCCCCAGTAACACATCCTTATTGCTCGAATTACTCTCTAAATGTTTCAGATAATGCTGCTTGGCAACGTCCAAATCACCTGCAACGTAGGCCTGGTAGGCGACCGTTAATTGCGGAGAAACTTTATTCGTACTTGGCTTGTGCTGAATGCTGATAGGGTGCTCAGTGGAAAATGAATTTGTCCAGGCTCTGTCCTGTAGAGTTTCCCGCTTTTGGCTATCAGACAAAACGGAAGATTGCGCCGTGATGACAAGAGATAAAGGTGGGGATGTCTTGATGATATCAGCGCCTGAAACATCTTTCTCGGGAAGTGGTGCGGATACCTTCGCTCCATTCTCTGTATTCGCTCCATTCTCTGTACCCCTTGATATCGACGCCTGAGACACAGGTGCCATAGCAAGGTTCGATTCAGGTAAAACGCTTGCTTTGGCTTGGGATGGTGTCTGAGATACCCCGCTCCTTTGACGAACAGGATCAAGCTTGAATTTGTCTGACTGGGGAGCAATTTCGGAAGTATATGTTGTTTCCTGCCACACGTAATAGGCTCCGCTCATAATTGTAATCAACACAACTCCAGAGACGATTACCCATTTACTAGCGCGTCCTACTCTGATACCGCCTATCCTCTCTTTCTTCGCCGAAAAGATATTTTGCGCAGCTATACGATCGTGAGTCGCTGCGCGGTCGGTTTGTTGGTGAGGTACATCATATGAGGATGAAGTTTTCTCTGGAACAAGTTCCAGCGCTTCACCAGAGGAGTAGTTTGAAACAGATGCAGCGATGGTATCTTTGACCACCTCGTTGTCTTGAACCAGTGTAGTTTGCTCTTTCTCCCCTAGTTTGTCCCGCTCAGCCTTTTTCAAAGCCTCCAGTAACAGGCTCATGGCTATCCGTCTCCAAGCTCACCCACCACAGGACGGGGCTTGACGAGAAAATTGTCATTGGGAAGCATTCCACGTAAGTGCTTGTAATCGCCTTCCAAACTAGCCTCCTTGATAACAATTGGCCGCACGAAGATTACCAGCTCGGTCTTGCTCGACCTATTGTTACGGTTCTGGAACAAATATCCAATCAGTGGAAGACTAGCTAAACCAGGAACAGTAGCGTTCTGGTTGTCCACAGAGTCCTGCATCAATCCACCCATCACGGCGATGTCCCCACTATTTACCCTTATTAGTGTTTCCATCTCACGCGTTTGAATCTCAGGAATAATACTGACCACATTGGTAAGCGCCGGATTAGGATCCCGCACTCCAGGGCCAATAGTGCGGGAAATAGTGGGTCGCAAATGCAGTAAAACCGAGTCATCTTCTCCAATCTGTGGCGTAACACTCATCACGAATCCTATTGATACTGTGTGGGGGGTGGAAGTAAAAGTGTTCACCACATTGAACTGACTCTGTGAGACATTTGCCCGAACCGTGAAGTAAACTCGGTTATCTACTACTTTCAAGATTGCCGTCTGATTGTTGAGCACGGATAATTTTGGGCTTGAAATAACTTTTATGGTGCCGAAGGTTTCAAGCAGTTTAAGAGCCGAGGTAAAACCGCCTTCTCGGAAAGCTGCGGTGAATAGCTGGCCAGCAACCACCGCTGGACCCACCACCGGTATCAGTGCACCCGTCACAGCATCTATGGATTGAGTGATCGAACCCGCGCCAATCGCTAGCTGAGGATTGTTAGACTGAAGGTATTGCCAGTCAATACCCTTCTGAAAGTTCTGGTTAAGGTTTACCTCAACGATAGTGGCTTCTATGAGTACCTGACGGCGCACACTTCTCATAATGTGATCAAGAAACTCCTGCACTTTCTCGTGCTGGCGACCGGTAGCACGAACCATGATTATTCCCGCCTCCGGGTTAGAAATAACAGAAGCAGCCTCGCGGAAGGTTGGTAAATTTTTTGCTCTGAATAATGCCCGTTTTGCTGCTCTGACCGCTGCATCATCCCCACGCTGTATCTCTGTTTGAACTGTCTGGACTGTCTGGAAATCGGGAGATTGAACCTTTTTAGCCCTGTCCTTGCGTTCATCGTTGCGTCTTTCTGCTTCATTCAACTCCGCTTCTGCCGCTTCTTCTTCTGGAGAAGGTGAACCGGCAGGCAGGATTTTGTCCGTTTCCCGTAATAAGTCACGCAAATTCTTCTCTAGTGTTTCCCAGAAACGATTTCTGGAAACATTTGCAACTGAAGTAAGCGAAACATTACCCCCACTCTCAGCTGCCCCCCCCGCTAGCCCCCCTTGACCCATAGAACCGGGGGTAGCAATCTGAGTGGCAATTCCTATGGAACCGGTCGTATCTCGCACCATATTCACGTAGTCAACCGTGTAACTCCGTAGGAATGGGGTGTCAGGCATTACCGCTAAATTGGGCCCATCCATTTCATACCGTATGTCTACTTGTCTAGCAATACGTTTAAGAATTTGTGGCAAGGTCTGATCAATGGCGTTCATCGTAACCGCCCCCCTAATACCAGGATGGATATCCAGATTAAGGCTTGCGTCGCGCGCTAGCGCGAAAAGAATCTCTGGGACGGAAACACTAGTTACCACCACGCTATAAGTGTCAGGTTTAGTGGTGGGCTTGGGTGGTGGTAGAAGGATTGCCTGTTTTACTGGCTGGGGAATAACACCCGTGTGTGGAGGTTTGGCAGATTCTGCGCTAATGTGCCCTTTTGACATCTCGGGTGGCTGCGTAGCACAAGAACCGAGGAGTAGACATAAGCAAGCGATTTTTAATGAAAAATTATACATAACCTACTATTTATTAACAGTTTAATAAGAGTTTGGCACTTTTATCCCAGCCACTGAAAGAAACCCTATAAATCTAAATCTTCTTAGGCCAACCTCACACACTACAATCCAGAATCCTTGCGTCACCGCACAACTGTTATTTTTGAGGTACCGTGTTCTCCCTTCGCAACAGATACCCCTGCCTTCGTTTTAGAATTAAGTACAGCCTTATCCTCATCAACTTTAGAAAGAATAGAAGAAGATATCGGCATAAAAGGGGAAAAACTGGAGGCCGCTGTTTCAACTGTGCAGGGTGGGTAGGAACTGGATCTGTTGCCGCAACTGGCTACGGAGCAACATTATCAGTAATGGCTTGCGGATCGGAGTGGAATACTTACCAGCTAAGTCCGCCCAATATTGCGCCAACTATCAAGGCAAGACCACCCACTACCCAGTAGTTCAACAAGTTTGAGCTATTCGTCTTTCTGCGCTCTGCAAGCCTGTCAAGCCATCTTCGATTGTGCTTGGGTTCTGAGTCCTCAATCGCTGCCTTGACGTGATCTACGGTTATACCATGGGTATTGCCAATGAACGCTGCTAGCAACGACTTGTCTGCATAAATATTCACCCGCCTAGTAAGCCCACCCGAAGCTTTGGTTATCAAAACTACTGCTTCGGGAGAAAAATTGTCTGGGCCGTGATAGCCTGCTGCGCGCATGCGGAACATCAAGTACTCATATACCGCTTCTGCGCTGAATGGTTGCGTAGTAAAATGATGGGTGATGCGATCTTTGAGCTGACGCATTTTCGGTAAAGATAACGTAGCGTCCAATTCAGTTTGACCAAACAAAACAATTTTAAGTAACTTGTGACGGGTCGATTCAAGATTGTATAGCAGTCGTAATTCCTCCAGCGTTTCCTCCGGCATGGAGTGGGCTTCATCTATTAACACCACAACCTGCTTGCCGGCGGCGTACTTTTCAATTAGCGTATTTTGTAGCGCGCGCAATGCTTCGTTAGCACGACTTCCAGCCAGATTAAGATTTAAGTCATCGGCAATAGAATAAAGAATTTCCTCCCGAGATAAACTTGGGTTAGCAAGATAAATGGTTTCCACATTAGCCGGTAATCGCTCCATCATTACGCGACAAAGCATGGTTTTACCACTACCAACTTCGCCTGTTACCTTGATTATGCCCTCACCATGCGTGATCGCGTAAATCAGTGCCTCTAGTGTCGAGCCACGGTCGGCCCCACCATAAAAGAAATCGGTGACTGGGGTAATAGTAAAAGGCTGCTCAGAAAGCCCAAAATGGCTAAGGTACATTCTTCTCGCCCCTTGTACTTCAGAAACCTAGTAACGAATTTAAGTTAATACCCATAAATGCACGAATAGGGGTATGCTTCATCTGACAAATTTTATTTATCCCAGTAATCTATGGTTAATTGGACCAGATTCAATCTTGTACTTTCTCCGCAGCCTCCATTCGGCTATATAGCGTAGTCCGGTTTACTCCCAAAAGTTTTGCTGCCTGGCTAACGTTACCGTGAGTCAACTTAAGTGCCGCCTCAACATAGCTGTGCTCCCATTGTTTGAGCGTATTATCAAGGCTGAAATTTTGTTGGTCTTGCAGATGCTTCCTTGCTAACTCCTGCTGTGTTTTGAAGTCCCCAAGTATGAGAGGGTCAGTCAAATCCTCATTGTACCCCCAAGTATCCAGTTCGCCTTCTAATTGTTCCAAACCCACTGTTTGCCCCGCATATTTGGTACAAAGGCGAATGATAATGTTGCGCAATTCTCTCACGTTACCTGGGAAATGATAGCCCTGCCACCGAACTGTTGCATCAATGTCGAGATAAAATGGTGCACTACTCGCTTGAGTAGAGTAGAAGTCCCGAAAAAAATCCAATAAAAGTAATCGGTCATCACCCAATTCTCGAAGCGCTGGCACATTTATGGTGAACACACTGAGACGATGATAGAGGTCAGAGCGAAAACGCTTGGCGTGTGTTTCCTGGCGAAGATCACGATTTGTCGCAGCAATCACACGCGCATTACTTTTACGCGTCTGGGTTTCTCCCACTCGCTGATATTCTCCATTTTCCAACACTCTTAATAGCTTAGCCTGCAAATCCAACGGCAATTCGCCTATCTCATCCAAAAACAACGCTCCTTCTCCGGCATCCTCAAAATAACCGGCTTTGGCACTGATAGCACCTGTAAACGCGCCCTTGCTGTAACCGAACAGTGTCGGTTCAACCAATGTAGGAGAAATAGCAGCACAATTGAGCGCAAGAAAAGGTGCGCTAGATTTCTTGCTCAGGCGGTGTAGCTGAGTTGCTACAAGTTCCTTACCGCTACCCGATTCACCCTCAATCAATACTGGGTAGGGTGCAGCAGCATAGCTGATGATTTGGTTACGCATTTTTTTGATTGGCGCGCTATTTCCAACCATCCCTAGATCACCCGGTTCACCCGGTTCGCTCGCAGTCCTTGCATCAATATCAGCCTTATGGGTTTTTAGAGCATTAAACAGATGCGCTTTCAGGTCTTGGGGAGAGCATGGTTTGGCTATAAAGTCTACTGCTCCTAGTGACCGAGCATGGCGTGCATGAGATTCTTCATTCTGACCGGATAGCACCAGAATTTTCATCTCCGGAGAATGTGCAAGAAGCTCAGTAACGAGTTGAAAACCTTCTTCTGGGCGGTGAGGAAAGGGGGGCAGTCCTAAGTCAACTAATGCCAACTGTGGTGGCACAGCCAGCTGTCTCACCAGTTCGATGGCTTGAGGGCGTGATTTAACCACAAGCACCTCGAAATCCTGGCTCAGTATAAAACTCAGTGTTTCAGTAATAAGAACGTCATCGTCAACCAGTAGAAGTTGCGGTTTGGTAGGCTCGGGAAGTAGCGGTTTAGTTGGCTCGGGTACCATTCTCAAGGAATCACGTTGACGCAATATCACGTCACTCATTTATCGGAGCATCTAAACATATCATCTATTATGGCCTACATAAATCGTATGTAAAATAAAAATTTGCATGATTTTTCCACGTCTGTAGTTAGAGTGTGTCAGCGTTGCTTAATTTTTCAGTTTTTGAGATTAGTAAGATGGCTAATTTACAAGCTGAAGACCTAAAACGATTCTGAGTGTAGTATGCATGCCTTGTCTTAACCACCAGCGCTGGAGTATACTTCGCGTATAGCTATTTGTATCTAAACGGAAGAGTGCGCCAGCTTCATTAGCGCCGCCGAAGGCGCAACCCCCCCCGGAATCGCTCAGGCATAGATCGGGCCAGCCTTGATCCCTAAAGACCGATTGCTACAGGCTATTCTGGAGAGTGCTGATATGATTCGGCCACCGAAGGGGCACACGGAACAAAAGTTCTGTAATCTCTCAGGTAAAAAGGACAGAGGGGTGGAGCCATATTAATATGGCTCCACCTTTTTTATTTTGTAAAAACTATTTGTAATGAAAACGACATCGCTTAATCGAATCCACCGTATCATGAATGCAAAAATGGTTAACTTTGGTGGCTGGGAGATGCCCATACACTATGGTTCTCAGCTTGACGAACACCATAAAGTACGTAGTAACGCAGGCATGTTCGACGTATCACACATGCTCACGGTGGATATCAAGGGCGAAGGTGTACGTGATTTTTTACGACTACTAGTCGCCAACAACGTGGACAAGCTGACGCAACCTGGTAAGGCGCTTTATACCTGTATGCTCAACCCTAGAGGTGGGATAATTGACGATCTCATCATTTATTTCCTATCTGAATCGTGGTTCCGCATGGTTGTAAACGCAGGCACTGCCGACAAAGATATGTTGTGGGTACAGGCCCGGAGCGATGAACTTGTACCCGGACTGGAGATTACCCCACGCCGAGATCTTGCTATGATAGCAGTGCAGGGTCCGAATGCCCGCGCTAAGGTTTGGCAAGTTATTTCTGGGGCTCATGCTGCAACAGAAAATTTAAAATTTTTCCAGGCAACCACATTCAACAAATATTTTATTGCCCGCACCGGTTACACTGGGGAGGATGGTTTTGAAATCATACTGCCTGCCAGTGATGCTACAGATTTATGGGATGCGCTCCATGCCGTAGGCGTGGCACCTGCAGGACTCGGTGCACGCGACACGTTACGACTTGAAGCTGGCATGAATCTTTACGGTCAGGATATGGACGAAACTACCAGCCCACTGGAATCAGGGTTGACCTGGACTGTTGATTTAAAAAGTGAGCGTAATTTCATAGGCAAGAGAGCACTTCTAGAAACACCGGTGAAAAACCAATTATTTGGCCTACTACTGCTAGATCGAGGCGTATTACGTAGCCACCAAAAAGTCTCTACGCAACATAGTAAAGAAAGAGACGAAGGCGAGATTACCAGTGGCGGTTTTTCGCCTACACTAAATGCATCTATTGCGCTTGCGCGGTTGCCATTACAAGTATCTGCTGGTGAAGAAGTACAGGTATTGGTGCGAAACAAGATGCTACGGGCAAGAGTATTGAAGTATCCATTCGTCCGGAACGGAAAAAGTTTAATTTAATTTGAATTGGATTGAATTGAATTGAATTATAAAGCGACATTATTTAATTTTGGAGCATAAACATGAATATTCCAACCCATCTTAAATACACTAAATCCCACGAATGGATAAGACTTGAAGAAGACGGTACGGCCACGATCGGCATTACGCACCATGCCCAGGATTTACTGGGAGACATGGTGTTTGTGGAAATCCCGCAAGTTGGACGTCAGCTTAAGCAGGGAGAAGAATGCGCTGTAGTCGAATCGGTTAAAGCAGCTGCCGACGTGTACGCGCCCATCAGTGGAGAAGTAATTGCAACCAATTCTGAGCTTGAATCTGCGCCAGAAAAAATCAATCAGGATACCTACTTAGCATGGCTGTATAAATTAAAACCTTCCACCACAGACGACCTAAGTAAACTACTCGACGCAACGGAATATCAGAAGGTACTGGAAAACGAAACACATTAATAAAGTTGTGACAGGAGAAAAATAAAGTGTAGGTATAATCTTCATACTTTGTCTTCTAGTTCTCACATTAAAATGCCTCATTACACACGATTCACGGAAACAAACTATGCCGTTCATTCCGCATACTGAAGAAGATGTAACTGCGATGCTTGCAAGCATCGGTGCAAACACCATTGAAGACCTGTTCGATGAAATTCCTCCTGCTTTAAAAAGTGGGATCTTAAAACAGGTACCACCAGGCTTGAATGAGATGGAAACCTCCAGGCTGATGTTGGAGCGAGCGGAAACGGATGGGCGATATCTCAATTTTATTGGTGCAGGCGCTTACGAACATCACATTCCTGCCGCAGTATGGCAGATTACCACCCGAGGTGAATTTTATTCCTCTTACACTCCATATCAGGCGGAAGCAAGCCAAGGTACACTGCAACTACTTTACGAATACCAAACCATGATGGCATCACTCACTGGCATGGATGTGTCAAACGCAAGCATGTACGATGGCGCTTCCGCACTAGCTGAGGCAATATTGATGGTGGTACGCACACATAAGAGCTCACGTCGGGTGCTGATGCCATCCACCATTCATCCAGTTTACCGCAAGGTAGTAAACACCATCGTAAAGAACCAGAGGGTTGAAATCATAGAAGTTCCCTACTGCGCAGAATGTGGGCACACACTCGTAGAAAGTCTTGCATCCTGGGCAGGCCAGGACATTGCAGCGCTGATAATTCCTCAGCCAAATTTCTTTGGCGTGCTCGAACAGGTTGACGCACTCACTGATTGGGCACACAACAACAACGCACTGGCTGTCGGCGTAGTCAACCCCTTAGCACTAACAATGCTTACCCCACCTGGTGAATGGGGTAGCAATGGCGCAGATATGGCAGTGGGCGAAGGCCAGCCATTAGGCATTCCGCTCTCCAGTGGTGGACCGTATTTTGGCTTTATGGCGTGCAAGCAGAAATTAGTGCGGCAAATGCCAGGACGTATCATTGGCCGCACAACGGATCTCGACGGAAAACCCGGCTTTGTCCTAACGCTTCAGGCACGTGAGCAACATATTCGTCGCTCCAAAGCTACTTCCAACATCTGTACCAATCAAGGATTGATGGTTACCGCCGCCACCATTTATATGGCCTTGGTAGGGCCAAAAGGGTTACAACGGGTAGCCGAGCAATCCCATGCTAATACCTTGGCTCTTATAGGACAACTAGAAACTTTGAAGGGAGTAAAAAGAGCTTTTAGTGGACCATTGTTTCATGAGGCAGTGGTTACACTGCCAATGCCAGCAGAAAACATGTTGCAAGCACTCAAGATGCAAGGGATACTAGGTGGGTTGGATCTGAAGGAATATTATCCGGAGCTTGGTAATGCTGTACTAGTGTGTGCTACTGAAACCAAGATACCAGCTGATTTAAGAAAGTACACGGAGTATCTGGGGAGGGCATTAGCCGAACAAGATACGTCTGCGTTTAACCCAACGTAATCTTGATTGATTTTTAATCACTTTCACTTAAGGAGAAAAATATGGTCACCTTTGCAGGCAACTCTACCAGAGTAGAAGGCACCTTTCCAAAAATGGGTACTAAAGCACCAGACTTTTCACTGGTGGACAAAGATTTGAACGATGTTTCACTGGCAAATTTTGCTAATAAGAAAAAAATACTTAACATCGTCCCTAGTCTGGACACACCGGTCTGCGCCATTTCTACCCGTAAGTTTAACGAAAAAGCCAGCAATTTGAGCAATACTGTAGTGCTAATAATTTCTGCCGACCTACCTTTTGCAATGAGCCGATTCTGCAATACTGAAGGTCTAGATAAAGTAGTAGTATTGTCCACCATGCGTGGTGCGGATTTTATGAAGAATTATGGCGTTGCCATTACTGATGGTCCTTTAGCTGGCGTCACAGCACGTGCTGTTGTAGTGTTGGATGAAACCGACAATGTGGTTCATGCTGAACTGGTGTCAGAAATAAAGGACGAGCCTAACTATGAAGCGGCTTTAGCTGCTTTGAGATAACATTAACCAAAGAGGCGAGAGACTTTATCATGCTGATATTTGAACACTCACGCCCTGGAAGACGAAATTATTCACAATTTCCAGCGACTGAAACAAAAATCAGAAATATTCCACAGAACCTGGTGCGCAAAACACCACCGCTACTACCAGAAGTCTCTGAAATGGACGCAGTGCGTCACTATACCCGACTGTCGCAAAAAAACTTTTCGATAGACACAGAGTTTTATCCGCTTGGTTCTTGCACAATGAAATACAATCCACGTGTATGTAACTCATTAGCCATGCTGCCACAATTTCTGGCACGACACCCACTTGCACCAGAAGATACTGGTCAAGGTTATCTTGCGTGCATGTATGAATTGCAGGAAATACTCAAGGATGTGACCGGCATGGCGAGTGTAAGCCTTACGCCAATGGCCGGTGCGCAAGGTGAACTTATTGGTGTGTCGATGATACGTGCTTATCATGAATCACGCGGGGATCATGCTCGCACTGAAATTATCGTGCCTGATGCTGCCCATGGCACCAACCCTGCAACGGCGGTGATGTGCGGCTACAAGGTAATGGAAATCTCCACTGACAAGGAAGGTGATGTCGACATGGACGCTTTGAAAGCAGCAGTAGGTCCGCAAACAGCGGGGTTGATGCTAACCAACCCATCCACACTTGGTGTGTTCGAGAAAAACATTACTGAAATGAGTAGAATCGTCCACAAGGCAGGCGGGTTGTTATATTATGACGGAGCAAACCTGAATGCGATACTAGGCAAGGTAAAACCTGGCGATATGGGCTTTGACGTAATTCACATAAACCTTCACAAAACATTTTCTACTCCGCATGGTGGGGGAGGCCCAGGTTCAGCCCCAGTGGGAGTTGCAAAACGGCTGTTTCCGTTCATACCCGTACCAATAGTGGGATTGGAAAAAGGAAAGTATCGCTGGCTGACAGAAAAAGAGATACCACAATCCATCGGCAGATTTTCAGCGTATATGGGAAATTCCGGCGTATTGTTACGCGCATATATCTATGCACGTTTGCTAGGAGCAGAAGGCATGCATCGGGTAGCCGAGTTTGCCACACTCAACGCCAATTATTTGATGACAGAATTGAGAAAAGTGGGATTTGAAATTGCTTATCCCACTCGCCGAGCTAGCCATGAATTTATTATTACGCTAAAAAATCTGAAAGAAAAAACCGGTGTAACCGCTATGAATGTAGCTAAGCGATTGTTAGATAAAGGCTATCATGCCCCTACTACCTATTTTCCGCTGCTGGTTCCGGAATGCCTGCTTATAGAGCCGGCCGAAACCGAATCCAAGGAAACCCTTGATGCCTTTGTTGTATCCATGAAGGAAATCATGACAGAAGCTCACACACAACCAGAAATAGTAAAGGGTGCGCCCCACACTACCCCTGTACGAAAATTGGATGATGTCAAAGCCGCACGTGAACTGGATTTAACCTGGAAACAGTAAAGGTATGATGGAATGAGGACTAATCATCGTATCCTCGATTCCATTAAAACAACCCTCTCCCCGAAGTCAGTAACTATACCACTACCGCCATTCGGCTTTCTGATATTGCACTAAATAACTATGCATACACTCATTTGCGGATCCATTGCCTACGACACAATCATGGTGTTTCACGATTATTTCAAAAATCATATCTTGCCGGAAAAGATCCATATTCTGAATGTCTCTTTTTTAGTTCCAGACATGCGGCGGGAATTTGGTGGCTGCGCCGGCAACATCGCCTATAACCTGCAAATGATAGGTGGCGCCCCACTCATCATGGCTGCAGTGGGCGATGACTATCAACCGTATGCTCATCGGTTGGAAAAATTAAACCTGGCACAAACCCATGTCCGCCATGTGAAAGATACATTCACCGCGCAAGCATTCATCACTACTGATTTGGCAGATAACCAAATCACCGTATTTCACCCTGGCGCAATGAATTTTTCACATCAAAATCATGTGGCTGACGCAAAAGACGTAGGGCTAGGCATTATTTCTCCGGACGGGCGTGACGGCATGGTACAACATGCGCGCGAGTTCTATGAATCTGGAATTCCTTTCTTGTTCGACCCTGGTCAAGGATTACCAATGTTTAATAGTGAGGAGTTACTTGATTTTATAAAAAAAGCTGATTACATCACGGTTAACAACTATGAAGGCCAGTTACTACAGGAACGTACCGGATACACACTGGAAGTACTAGCAAAACTCGTCAAAGGATTGGTCATCACAAAAGGACCACAAGGATCTGTTATTTACTCCGATGACAAACAAATTGAAATTCCATGTGTTAAGTCAGATGTGCAGGTTGACCCAACGGGATGTGGCGACGCCTACCGTGCGGGACTACTTTACGGCATCGCTAATGAAATGGATTGGCAAACTACCGGGCAGCTTGGCTCGCTTATGGGAGCGTTGAAAATAGCACAGCGCGGGGGACAAAATCACAGCTTTAGTAGTGATGAAATTGGTCAGCGCTATTTTGAGGCCTTCGGTAACCGAATTCTATAAAAGTTACTACACGAAAGAGGTGAATATTCTGTTGAGTCTGCTGAAAGGCATATTCGTGACTGTTATTGGGTAAGCTAATGTTAATTTTAAGGGAGAATTATAGTTGCTGCGTGTTTCTCGCCAGTAATGTATTACAGAAATACTGCTAGCCCATCTCTCAAGACTTTTCACCATTATTGATGTGATAATAGGATATGAGTAACACCACAACTAGCAAACTGACACAAACTTATCGTGTCATTCGCCTGCTGCTTCACATCATTTCTGGATTGGTGCAATCGGCATTTTATCCACATGTCAGCCCACCAGTTCAAAAACGTATGGCGAAAAAATGGTCAGCGGATTTGCTTGCAATTCTCTGTATCAGATTACGCTTCAGTGGCGCTCTACCTGTTGCGAAGAATCAGCCAGTAATGCTAGTAGCCAATCACGTTTCTTGGTTAGATATCTATTCTCTGATAACAGTGTGCCCTGCCCGTTTCGTTGCAAAATCAGAAATTCGCGACTGGCCATTGTTCGGCTGGTTAAGCCGAAATGTAGGAACTTTGTTCATCGAGCGTGCAAAACGCAGAGATATTACTCGCATTAATCGGGACATTGGTAATGCACTGACTCTTGGGGACTGGGTCGCGATATTCCCGGAGGGTACAACCGGTGACGGCAGCATACTTCAGCATTTCCATGCATCATTATTACAATCTGCAGTAGCAGTCGAGGCTTTGCTACACCCAGTAGCAATCCGTTACTACGATGCGTCAGGAGAAGTCAGTAAAGCAGCTGTATACGTGAGCGTTTCTTTACTTGGATCATTGCGACGAATACTTCAGCAGCCGTGGATTAATGTTGAACTGATCTTCCCTGATCCTGTCAACAGCAATGGAAAAAACCGACGGGAACTTGCACGTATTACTGAGCAGGCCATTGCTAATGCGCTGTCCCTTCCAATACCGCACAAGGTACCTGGAAAATCTTCTTATCCTCCAATCGAATAGCTGTAAGGTTTCCGCCCCACATACAGCCTGTATCCAAGGCAATCAGATTGTGTCTCACCTCCAGAGCCAGTGCCGACCAGTGACCACAAATAATAGTTACTTCCCTGCTAACACGATTTGGTACCTCGAACCAAGGCAAGTAACCGGCTGGAATATCTTGCACCCGACCCTTGTAAGTAAAATCCATTTTTCCATCAGAAGTGCACACACGCATACGCGTCATAGCATTGACGATCACCCGCATACGATCGTAACCTTTGAGATCGCTGCTCCAATGATCAGGCTGATTGCCGTATATATGAGAACAAAATTTACGAAAATTATTTCGGTTCTCATCACGCAAAACTGATTCGACTTCCTGTGCAAGCTGTGCAGCTAGCGCTACACTCCATGAAGGTAATAAGCCAGCATGCACCATGACGTATTCATCGTCCACATACAATAATCTCTGAGAGCGTAACCAATGGAGCAACTCGTCTCGGTCAGGTGCATTTAGAATGTCCTGCAGAGTGTCGCCAGGACGCGCTCTGGCATAACCTTCTGCAACCATGAGCAGGTGCAAATCATGATTACCAAGTACCACGACCACTGCATCACTTACCGTTCTGAGAAAACGCAATAGAGACAGTGAATTTGGACCACGATTAACAATATCCCCTACCAACCACAATTTGTCTTTTGGATTAAAACTGATCAGATCAAGGAGCTGCTTAAACTCATTGTAACAACCTTGTAAATCGCCGATTGCATAAGTAGCCATGAATAATACACCCTACCAAAAATAAGGGGCAGTCTGAAGCCGCCCCTTCCTTTATATGTATGTAATTTCCCCAGGACTTATTTTACCTGACTCACCATGTAATCCACCACCGCCATGACATCGACATCGGACAAACTGACGTTACCACCTTTGGCAGATCGACGTCTTACCTTTGATTGTACTGTTGTAAAGCGTGTCTTTCCCACTCTTTATGCGCTGTGCCCACGCCTACTTATCCCCTAGCCTAGGCGCACCTGCAGTCCAACTTGCGTGGGAAAAGCGCGGCTAGCTGTGTAGACTACTTGACCTTGTCTGTGTCACCAGAAACCGCAACTAAAGATACCATGGCCGCTGCCTGGCCAGCTTCTTCCTTTAGTTTCTTGCCTGCTTGTGGCAAGGTACTTGTGAGTACTAACGAACCTCCCGGCTTAAGTCGCTTTGCTATGGCCTCTCCTGACAAAACAGGATCATTTTTATCAGCGGAAATACCTCCGGATGAGAACTGGGCCAGCAGTATGATGATCGTGATCAGAAACACAAAAGCAGCCAGAAGAACCGTAATCAACTGTTTGGGTGTCTTAATGCTCGAGGAGTTTTTGCAGTATCGCGCACAATAAACCTTTCGATATAGCCTATGAGGGTGCGCTAGAATTACATATCTTCATACTATTTGATACAAAAATGCATATAACCACGTTGAACGGAGAGCACAGTTAAATGTGCTATTGTTACCATATTGATACCTGCTACATAATCTGATACCTGCTACACAATCTCATAGCGCCCATAGCTCAGATGGATAGAGTACCGCTCTCCGAAGGCGGGGGTCGCACGTTCGAATCGTGTTGGGCGCACCAGTTAGGGATAAAAGTAGGCAACTTGATTTAAGTTACCTACTTTTATATTCTGCAATGTTTCATCCAATGCTACTTAGCTGCACCAAAGGGGAAGCTACCCTATTCGGAAGATGGCGACACTAAGTTAGGAGATTCGCAATTTATTATTTGGCATCTGAAAACGAATAATAATGATCTGGATAAAGGCCTAAATAAAACAGATCTGGCGCTGTCCTTGGCAATGCAACGATTGCTTGAAGAGCATTTATTTTGGGCTACAATGTATTCGCGATGGCGATACACGGACACAAACTGGCAAGTCAATAAAAAGCTATTTGGGGTAATGCCACCCGTCATTTGCGACATAGCGGCTGCTTATTTTCGAAATAAAATCAAGAAGCAGATTTATGGGCATGGTATAGGACGACATAAGACTGAAGAAATCTTCAAGCTTGGCATGCTGGATATTGATGCACTATCAGCTTGTTTAGGTGACAAGAAATATTTCCTAGGCGAACAGCCAACTACCTTGGACGCCAGCGCTTTTGGAATTTTGATTAATACTTTTGGGCGCCCAATCGAATCACCGCTGAAGGAATGTGGTTTATCAAAAGACAATTTAACGAATTTTGTTACCCGCATCAAGGCGCACTTTTATCCAGATTTGTAAACGGTTTAATGCCATATGCTAGGGCGTATACAACAGAAGAAAGGGGAAATCTAGTATGTCTTCAGTCTCTGAATTGTCCACAGCACCTAGTTTTTTTAGATTGAGCAATCAGGAAAAGAGGTATACAAAATTCCCTCTGGAGAGCCGCCTACTGGTTGATTAATTTGGTAATTCAAGCGATACTCGCGGTACTAGAAAGGGGGTGGGCGCTAGTTCGATTAGTATATGTAAACTGGCGATAGAGTCATGGCGTTAAGTAGAGTACGGCCATTAGGATTTGCCCCGTCCTATTAATTACGGATATTTTTTCTTGAAGGAAGAACTATGAAACATCCCATGACATATGCAATTGTTGCTGCTGCACTATTTGCATTTCTTTCCGGAAGCGTTACTGCTGCTGACCCAAAGTTCGAGGGTCGAAAGAAGTGTAGCTCGTG
>SMXG01000106.1 GCA_004356775.1 Betaproteobacteria bacterium
GAGATTGCTTTTCGTATTGGGAATGAGGTTGGTGAAGTTGCTCAGAAAGTGTTGATGCCTGGGGGTGTGTTGATTGAATATGATCGCGGTTTGCGCAAGGCGATTGAAACTACGCATAAATATTTAAATGATCTATTCGATGTAACTTTATACGAAGCTACATTGCAGACTCAGAATATTCAAGTTCGCGCTGATTTGTTTACCAAGGAAAAAGATTTTATCCATGTAGTGGAGGTCAAGTCCTCAACCAGTGTAAAAGATATATATTTGGTAGATTGTGCAATTCAGTATTGGGTGATGGATGAAGCAGGTTTTACCCCAAGCAAAATTAGCCTCGCACATATTAATAATCAGTTTGTATATCAGGGTGACGGTGACTATAACGGTTTGTTCAAAATTGTTGACCTTACATCTGATATTTCTGAGCGGGCCGAACAAGTTCCTGGCTGGGTAGAACAGGCCAACAAAACTATTGCAGGAAAATTGCCTAATGTAGAGGTAGGTGATCATTGCAATAAACCTTATGCTTGCCCATTTATCGAGCACTGCTGGAAAGATGTTCCTGTGATCAAATACCCCGTTACTAAATTTCCAGGATTGAAAAAGAGTAAAAGTATCGAACTGATTAACGCAGGCTATGAAGACGCGCGGGATATACCTGATAGCTGGCTTGACAATGAAATTTTGCAAACCAGGTTAAGTGCTTATCGTACAGGTAAACAGATCATTCCAAAAGAATTACACAATAAATTAAATCAGTTGAAGTTTCCTCGATACTACCTAGACTTTGAAACAATTGGGTTTGCCGTTCCAAAATGGAGCGGTACAAGGCCGTACGAACAATTGCCTTTCCAGTGGTCTTGCCACGTTGAGGATGAATCTATGGCAATAAGTCATATAGAATTCTTAGATACTTCAGGAAATCCACCCATGCGTGCTTTTTCTGAGGCGCTAATTGATGCAGTCGGGGATTTTGGGCCTATCGTTGTTTATACAACTTTTGAGAAGACAGTTTTACGTAATCTGCTGGAACGATTTCCAGAGTTAGCGGATCAATTACAAAGCATCATTGATCGACTCTTTGACCTATATCAGCCAATTAAGGAACATTATTTTCATCGTGATTTGCAAGGTAGCTACTCTATCAAAAATGTATTGCCGACTGTTTCTCCAGAGATTAACTACGCAGATTTAGTTGATGTACAAGACGGTATGATGGCACAACAAGCTTATTTGGAAATAATTAATGAGGAAACCACACCAGAACGCAAGCAATCTCTCATTGATTCTTTGTCGAAATATTGCGAGATGGACACCCTTGCAATGGTAAAGCTTGTACAAAATCTTTCAAGGACAGATGAATAGCTAGATAGAAGTGTAATAAATCACAATTTAAATGCTCCAAGCGTGATAAATTTATTGGTATATTGAAAATGTAATAAATTTAAATCAGCCTGTGGTAAGGGTTACAGGCCACAATTCGATTCCCGCCGCCAACGACGGAATAGCTGTCTATTACTTAAAGCTGAGAATGCAATTAATTCTTTAGCTCTAAAAAGCTTGTGAACGTGTTTTTCTGCGTCCAAGCCTAATTGCCATTCATCGATTTCCATTAGGGTTGCTTTGTAAATTGAAGAGACTTTGTCGATATGATAGGCGCTTAAAACCCCATCAATATCGTTCAGTGATGCATTAGGCAAGTTCTCTGGGTGTGATCCGCGCACGTATGGAATTAATCTTATGCCATCTAATGCAATAATTTCTTCAGTACTTACCCAAGGGAAAAATGCAATAGTATTTGGTATAAACCTAATTTTCTTGATATTTAGTTGGGCCCAAATTCATATTTTGATTCATAATAACATTAGGCTTGGAAGTTCCTTTTTCCTAAGCTCTAACGTGAAGTTAACCGGACAGTGTTGAAACGTGCAAGATAAGTGTTAATAAGCATTCCAACGTGTTATTCGATTCCCGAAATTAGATGCGTTTAGCAAAAGCAAGTCACACATATCTATTGACTTTCTGTATGGCCAGTTGCGCCATGATTGATTGGAAAAGTGGCACGTAGAAGTTCTATCTCGCGTTTAGATAAGGAGATAGATCCTGCAGCAGCATTTTGACCTACGTGTTGAATGTTGGTACTTTTGGCAAGAGTAAAACTATTAGAGTGATGAGTTAGAAAGCTGAGTGCAATCTGTCTTGGCTTTAAGTTCCGTAATGCGGCGATGCTAAATAGAATACGGCCAGCGATAGTTTCCCTTCCTGGGAATAATCCCGTACCCAAAGGACTATACCCAACGAATCCAATTCTGCCCTTCTCACACCTAGGTATCATAGATTCTAGATTACGAACGCCGAGATTGTACAGAACCTGATTGCAAGCTATTCTATTTGGTCCAATAAGTCTTTCTACAGTGTCAAGGTCCTCTGCACCAAAATTAGAAACACCAAAGGCGCGAATTTTACCAACTCGTTCAAGATCCTCGAAAGCATGAAGAGTTTCTTCGAGTGGATAGGAACCACGCCAGTGCAAAAGATACGCATCCAGATAATCGGTGCGAAGTCGTTTCAAACTCTTCTCACATGCTCGCAAGGTTTTGCGATAACTTGCGTTATCTGGATGTACCTTCGATACTAGAAAAACTTCCTGTCGTCGACCATGAATCGCTTTTGAGACCATCTCCTCAACCAGTCCGTTCGCATATGACTCTGCAGTGTCGATATGAGACATTCCGGCATCAAGGCCAGCTCGTAATGCATTAATTGCGTTCTGCGGGTCAATTTCAATTTGCCACGTACCTTGCCCAATGATGGGGACCCGAATACCTGTATTACCGAAGATTCTAAACTTCATGCAATTTAATTCCAAAAGATTCTTTCGACTGTTTACAGCTTACGCTGGATGATGGACGTAGGATAGAGTTTTCCTATACAGACGCTGCACAGGATTCAACTTCCTGCCATTGGCACATCCACCCTGTGGAATACACCATAAAATGAAAGTCCAGCTATTTGAAGGGTCCGGAAACCTACCAAAGTTAAAGTCGATGTAGGGGTATGTAGTACCTCTAACACGGGGATGGGGTAAGTTTCAGACTAGGTGTTGCCCCCACTAGCCCTAATATAATTTTGTCATTGGATACTTACAGACAAATAATTAGTAAGAAGGGTAATAAGTCACATTGCTATAGATTCCAAGCGTGGTAGATTTGTTGGTACTGAAAAAGAATTCATCTAATACAACCATGAGATTGCAATGCATAAAGTTATTTTGATGACCCTACTGGCTTATAAATAAGAAATGAAATATGGGTAAGTTTGAAGAGCAAATTATTGTATCGGCATCGACAGATAAGGTTTGGGATGTCCTGGCAGACATTAGAAATATTTATCTATGGAATCCTGGGGTCGTTCGGTCCAGGCTGACAACACACGGGAAAATTCGTGTAGGTACGTGCAGACTTTGTGATTTAAGGGGCAAGAACTATCTAGATGAGGAAGTCATCGAATTTGAGAAGCCTCACTTGACTATGCGTATCAACGATACGAATCTTCCTTTCAAGACAGCAGAAATACGGTATACAGTTGAGCCTCAAGGGGACAAAACACTTGTTAGGGTTTCGTCCAAATATCAGCTTAAATTTGGCTTACTTGGGAGCATTCTTGATACGATTATGATGCGCTCACAGTACCGCAAAGGTATGCAAGAATTGTTGCGTGGATTAAGGAACTATGTAGAGCAGAGTGTCGCAAACTAACCAAACTTAGTTACTAATAATAATCAGAAGACCCTATTAGTTTAGGTATGGTATGAACATAGAAGATGATAAAAAAGGAGCCGCTGTAAAGTTTCCACCTCCCTTGATTTTTTTATTATTGCTGTTAGCTGGCTATGGATTGCAGCACTTTTGGCCTATTAGTATCGGAGGCTCATCAGGACTCAAGTACATTGGAGGGGGAGTAGTCATGTTGGGAGTAGGCATTGTCATTCTCGTCGCTCAATCTTTTAAACACGCCGAGACAAATATCGAACCATGGAAACCTACCACTAGAATTATTTCCACAGGAATTTACGCCTACTCACGTAATCCTGTTTATGCGGGGTTTTGCTTAGTATCAATTGGTATAGGCATTTTCTTAAATAGCTTTTGGATTCTAATCAGCTTTATACCTTCGGCAATTCTAGTCTATTACGTTGCAATTAAGAAGGAAGAAATATATTTAGAGAAAAAATTCGGGGAAGAGTATATATATTATAAGAACAAGGTGAGGCGTTGGTTGTAATGATGGGGTTAGAAACGTTCTTGAACGTCTGCTTTGTGCCAAAAGCGGACGCTTAGATTTGAACCGATGGCTTACTTTTTGTGTAATTTCAAATATTCAGAGTTCGCTTAGTAATGCACTGACTTACTGCTATCTGTTCTAGCATGTGATTTTTTAAGATACGTTTTTTCGCATCTTCCAGAATGAACTGCTTAGGCCTATGGAAATTAAAGTCATTACTTAAATATGATCCCACTACTTTGCGGCCAGACGATACCATCTCACTGCTTGCCGATAGTCTTGAGTTACACCTTTGCCCTGGCCATACATCAAACCAAGATTGGCTTGTGCATTCACATTTCCTTGCTTTCCAGCCAGACGACACCATTTTAGGGCTTGCTGATAGTTTTGGCTTACACCTTCTCCTCTAAGGTACATCTGACCAAGTAAACCTTGTGCTATTGCATTTCCTTCTTCGGCTATTAAGGGAAGTAATTCTAAAGCTTGAGCATAGTTACCTTTTTGATATGCCTCTACTGCATCTTCAAGAACATCTGCTCTGGCAACAGTACTGCATAGCGACAATATGGTGGTTATAAATACAATCCATTTTTTCATTGTTTATACCTCTCTCACACTAGTTCATCCGTTCTCCAGCTTTCGCGCTACTACTCACAACAACTAGTAGCATCTTCAACTTAATTTTATGTATCACAGTTCTCTTAAAAACTTCTCTTAACCTAATATTCTTAGCACATTACTCAAACCGACAAATTAATTCTGTAATAAAAATCACATAAATGGGTTTTTACAATTAAATCGAGTGTATTTAAATAATTCTGGGGTAGTGGATGACTAGGTGAGGAATAAAAACAGAAAAGCCTAGACTTGAATCGGGGATTTTTTGTGACTAATTAAATGTAAATGGGTAAATATGAACGTCCGCTTTGTGCCAAAAGAGGACATTCGATCCTGAGAGGCAATCCCATAGACATAGATATGGCTGCCTGTTAAAACAGGCGCGATATGAACCATTCTGTTCTGCTATTACCAATATCCACTATGGTGTCTTCCCCAGTAAAAATCGTCGCCATAATATTCAAAGTAAGGCCTGTAGGTATAGCCATGACTATAGCTATAATAATCATTGTGATAATGTTTCGGCCATAGGTAGATATCCGCGGATGTTAGCAATGGCACCCGAATGACTTTTTTTCCTATCGTACGTTCAATGTCCCCATCAAGTGTTCCCACAACAGTAATTTCCCTGCCTTTGGCATAAATCATAGGATCAAGGAATTCGGCACTTTTAATGACAAAGCGTCCTTCATTTGGTTTGTCTACCCGGGGGTGTGATGAGTAATTGAGCGGATAAAACAGTGCTTGCAATAGGCTAAAATTTTCTTTGTTTTCTACATCAATAATAACCCCACCCCAACGTACGAGAACATCCTTGTGACTATCTATGTTTTGACTGACCTGGGTATAGGGAATATCCACAACATGCGCATCCCTCATTGCCTGCGGCATATTTGTACAAGCACCTAATAGTAAACAAGATAAAAATAAGTATGGTTTCATTCTTTCCCAAGAAGATTAGATGTGCTTACTATACACAGGAAATAGAATGATAAGGTTAGATGAAAGTTAAATCAGTAATTATTTTCGCTTACAACACTGTTAAATTAGCATTGAGTGTCTGCTTTGTGCCAAAATTGGGGAAGGGAAAGGGGGGCACTACATTGATGAGGAGTGGAGTCATTTCGGACTAGGTGCGCCCCATCCCAATATGGTTTTGTCATGGGACATTTACAGATAAATAACTAGAAAGAAGGGTAATAAGTCACATTTTTAGAAACACCAAGCGTGATAAATTTGTTGGTACATTTGTTGGTACATTGAAAATAGAGAAAATGTATAACAGCCTATAGCAAGGGTTGTATCCTACAGTTCGATTCCCTCCGCCAAATATGGTGTAGACAGGCTCAGGTGTTTAGCCTTAAAACAGCGTATACTAGTTTTAATCGACTTTCAGTAATAAAGGCAAAGCCATGAAATTTATCTCTGCTGTATTTTTTCTGGTAATCACCACTTTGGCTAATGCAGGACCACCCATACTAATTGATTCCCAAACTGGAAAATACTTGGGTAATCTCAGTACTAACCAGTACGACCCAAACTCAACTAGCAATCCTTACGGTCGCTATGGCAGCCAATATAGCGCTGACTCGATCA
>SMXG01000107.1 GCA_004356775.1 Betaproteobacteria bacterium
AAAAAATTAATAAGAGAGTATCTTAATAATCCTTAGAAGAATATTTAGGCATTGGATAAACTGTTGTTTGCAAAGTAAATGCGTTTTTTTCGTCTTATAAAAATACTCACTGTAGCTGTTCGTTTTGGCCTCGAAGAATTTATTCCTGGCCATGGATGGGCACGTGTATTGCGGACCCTGGTTAGGCTTACAACATTTTGGCGAAGACTGGAGAAGCCGCGTGCTGAGCGCTTACGTATGGCACTAGAAACACTGGGGCCCATTTTTATAAAGTTTGGTCAGATTCTCTCTACCCGCCGCGACCTGTTGCCGCAAGATATTGCCGACGAGTTGGCTAAACTTCAAGATCAGGTCCCGCCTTTTTCTTCCAGTCTTGTACTTGCTACACTCGAGCGGGTATATGGAAAACCGGTCAACGAAGTATTCTTGCAGTTTGATCCTGAGCCGATAGCCAGTGCTTCGGTTGCCCAAGTACACTTTGCGGAGCTGCACGATAATTCTGAAGTTGCTGTAAAAGTTCTACGCCCTGGGATTGCTAAAATAATTGCACACGATGTTGCTTTGATGGAGACCGGTGCATGGTTAGTCGAAGCTTTGTGGCCTGATGGCAAACGTCTAAAGCCACGAGAAGTAGTAGCAGAATTCGCACGACATTTGGATGCTGAGCTTGATCTTATGCGTGAAGCATCTAACTGCAGCCAATTGCGACGCAATTTTCTCAATTCACCGTTGTTATTGGTGCCAGAAGTTCACTGGGATTATTGCTATTCCGAGGTCATGGTAATGCAACGCGTAAAAGGTACGCCTATCAGCCATGTATCAACACTACGTGAGCAGGGTATGGACATTCCAAAGCTTGCCCAAATGGGAGTAGAAATCTTTTTCACCCAAGTATTTCGAGATGGTTATTTCCATGCTGATATGCATCCAGGCAATATTTTTGTTGGAAGAGACGGGCGTTATATTGCTGTTGATTTTGGTATCATGGGTACACTTACTGACGAAGACAAGAATTACCTAGCGCAAAATTTCCTAGCTTTTTTTAACCATGACTACAGACGTGTCGCACAGGCACATGTCGAGGCAGGTTGGGCTCCAAAGGATACAAGGGTAGACGATTTCGAAAACGCAATCCGTGCAGTATGTGAGCCGATTTTTGATAAGCCACTAAAAGAAATTTCCTTCGGCCGCGTACTATTACAGTTATTCCAGACTTCACGCCAATTTCATGTTGAAATCCAGCCGCAACTGGTAATGCTGCAAAAAACACTACTAAATATTGAGGGACTTGGACGAGACCTTGACCCAGACCTCGACCTGTGGTCAACAGCCAAACCATACTTAGGGAACTGGATGTCCGAGCAAGTTGGTTGGCGTGGGATACTTCGCAGGCTGAACAAGGAAGCACCTAACTGGGCCATGATGCTGCCACAATTTCCGCGCCTGATGTACCATGCTTTGAGCGAGGATCGCACTCATGGGCTGGAAAAAAGAATGTCTGAATTGCTGAAAGAAGAAAAACGGCAGAGCCGTTTGTTGGTTGTTCTTTCGATTCTGTTGACAACATTGCTACTTTGGCAGGTGTGGTAATAGTGGCGTCTCATAGATTTGTCTTGTAAATTCATCGATGCATTTTGATAGAATTCCAGTTTTCTGAATAGCGAAGCTATGGCGTTACTCGAAATCCGTGACGTGACACGACGCTTCGGTGATTTCACCGCAGTAAATAACGTCAACATTACTATCGAGAAAGGTGAGTTTTTTACCCTGCTAGGACCCTCTGGCTGTGGTAAAACTACACTGTTACGCATGATAGCTGGATTTGATCTGCCTGACTCTGGCCAAATCCTATTAGACGGCATCAACATAGTCAACATGCCGCCTGAAAAGCGTCCCATCCATACCGTGTTCCAAAGCTATGCGCTGTTTCCGCATATGACAGTAGCGGGCAACATTGCTTTTCCACTCAAAATGTCTGGCAAGATGCCCGATGAAATCAGATCCAGAGTCAGAGAGTCCCTGGATAATGTGCATCTTTCTAGTTTTGCTAATCGTTTTCCACACGAACTATCAGGAGGACAGAAGCAGCGCGTTGCCTTTGCTAGAGGGCTTGTTAACCGTCCGCGCCTGCTATTGCTAGACGAACCACTGGGTGCGCTGGATGCAAAGTTACGCGAGGAGATGCAGATCGAGCTCATTAATTTACAACAAGAGGTTGGGGTCACATTTGTGTTCGTTACTCACGCTCAAAATGAAGCACTGGCACTTTCACACCGCATCGCGGTAATGAATCAAGGCAATATTGAGCAAATTGACGAACCTTCCAAAATCTATGGCTTTCCCAGGAATCGTTTTGTCGCAAACTTTATAGGCAAGATCAATATGATGGATGTGCAAGTACTTGAAGCTACGTACTCTCATCTGAAACTTATTGTAGCGGGATTAGGCGAAGTAACAGCCCCCGGTAAGGAAGGAGTTAAGGCTGGTGACAAAGGTATTATGGCTATTCGTCCCGAACAGGTACAGATTTTACATCACGCGGAAGAGGCAGAGGTGAAGGGCCATTTCCCCGGCAAAGTGCATGATTATCTTTACGTAGGCAATGTTACAACGTATATCGTGGAACTCGCTAATGGCATCCGCATCGAGGCTTTGCTGCCAAATTCTACAGCGGGACGAGCCAAATTTTTCGAGGTGGGTGACTCAGTGGTAGTCACTTGGCAGCATGATGCGAGTACTTTTCTCAATGACTAAAGTAGGCACTAAAGGAGACCGCATGGCCAAATGGCTAGTGAGTGGGCCACCAATACTGTTTTTGCTAGTATTTTTCGTTGTGCCTAGCCTGATCATGATTGTCACTTCGTTTCGTTTTCCTGGGGAATTTGGTGGTTTGGCTCCCCTAGTTGCTCCAGCAGGAGAAGTTGGTGGCGAGTACGGTCTGACTTTGGAGGCATACCAGTTTTTTCTAAGCAACAGCCTCTACGCAGAAATTTTCCTCAAGTCCTTTGGTGTTGCCGCAGCTACTACTCTAATCTGCCTTATCATGGCTTATCCACTTGCATTATTGATTGCGAGTAGCGAAAAACGTTTTCGAAATTTGATGTTGTTACTGGTATTGCTTCCATTTGCTAGCAACTTCTTAATTCGTATATATGCTTGGATGATTATTCTTGGTCCAGAATCGGTACTCAGCCATTTCCTCAATACTATTCTAGGCGTGTTTGGTATTGCCCCACTAACACTGCTGTTCTCACCGTTTGCAGTGCTGGTAGGTATGGTTTATGTACATCTGCCGTTCATGGTGTTGCCCCTTTGCACCAATCTGGAGAAACATGATCTGGCGCTGTTGGATGCGGCGCAAGACCTTGGTGCCAGCAGCTGGCAATGTTTCTGGCGCATCACTTGGCCGTTGTCGTTACCAGGTGTGTTCGCAGGCTCTGCACTGGTATTCATTCCAGTGTTGGGCATGTTCGCGGTTCCTGAGATGCTCGGCGGTACCGGTGACATCCTTATTGGAAATCTGATCAAAGATCAATTCCTCGGTACCCGAGACTGGCCCTTCGGATCTACATTGTCAATAATGCTGACGCTAGCAGTGCTGTCCATTGCTGGGTTAGCAACATGGTTTGCGCGTCAATCAGGAGGAATGAAGTATGCAGAGTAGAAACTTCGGGCTATGGCTTGTAGCAGCACTGGTTTATGCCTTTCTCTATATTCCACTTGTCATCGTCGTAGTGTATTCGTTCAACGATTCCAAGTTAAATACTGAGTGGGTAGGTTTTACATTGTTCTGGTATGAGGCATTGTTTAACAACAAGGAAATGCTCATTGCCGCACGCAATTCACTGATCATAGCCGTCAGTGCGAGTATTTGCGCCACAGTACTTGGTACTATGGCTGGTCTTGCGATACATCGATACAAGCTTAAAGTGTTACCTATTCTTGTGTTTACACCCATAGCAATGCCTGAAATATTGCTAGGTGTATCGCTGCTGTTATTTTTTCTGCAAGTGCTTAACCTGACGCTTGGCATGGTCTCCATCATTATTGCTCACACCACATTTTGTATTGGCTTCGTAACCATCATCGTGTGGGCACGGCTGCAAGGCATGAATTGGAGTGTCTTTGAAGCGGCGCGCGATCTAGGTGCATCCCCCTGGCAGAGTTTTCGTCTTGTCACGCTGCCGCTGATCATGCCAGCAGTGGTTGCAGGTGCACTGATGTCGTTTATCCTGTCTATCGACGATTTCGTAATTACTTTTTTCACCAAAGGCGTGGGCGAGCCAATTCTTCCAATCCAGATTTACACTATGATCAAGGTCTCGATTACGCCAGAGGTAAATGCTATTTCTACTTTGTTAATGTTGCTTACACTGGTTATGATCATCATTGCCACTATGCTTGATTCCGGCGTGTTGCGTGGAGAGGCAAAACAATGAACTTGCGCAATTTCTACATGGTAATATTTGTAGCCTTGCTGGTATTGTCTATACTATTTATTGCAGGTGGTGCTGGCCAGGAAGAGAAAACGATTTCCATCGCCAGAGAAAGAAATGTCTTATATCTGTTCAACTGGAACAACTACATTGCACCGGATACTATTAAACGCTTTGAACAATCTTGTAACTGTGAGCTCTCTCAGGATTATTATTCCGACAATGAGGAAATGCTGGCAAAGCTTGCGGCCGGTGCGACCGGTTATGATCTTATCGTGCCGACTGGAAATGCAATGGATTCCCTTATACGCCAAGGTGCGTTAAAACCGCTAAACAAATCACTGCTGCCAAATCTCAAGAATATCAATCCCATATATCTCAACACTGCATTTGATCCGGAGAATAAATATTCCGTTCCCTATGCATATACTCTGACGTTACTCGGCTTCAATCGGAAAAAGATGCAGGATCTAGGTCTGCCTACCAATACCTGGGCTATTATTTTCGAGCCGAAATATCTAGAAAAAATAAAGGGACGGGTTACTGTGCTTGATAGCCAGCGTGAATTAATGTCTGCTGCACTCAAATACTTAGGATATTCAGTCAACGATACCGACGAGGAACATTGGAATCAGGCTAAAAAAATGATCATACGTGCCAAGCCTTACTGGACGGCTTTCAGCAACACTAGTTACATCAGGGAATTGGCGGTGGGCAATCTATGGGTGGCACATGGCTATTCTAATGACATGTTTCAGGCAGCGCTTGACGCTAAAAGAACCGGACGAAAGTTCACCATTGATTATTCAACACCAAAGGAGGGCGGAGTATTAGCTCTCGATAGTATGGTGCTGCATCAAAGCGGCGTACGCCCTGATCTAGCTCATCAGTTTATAAATTTCATGCTGGATGGGAAGAACTCCGCCGAACTTACTAATCTGATCGGATCAGGTAACCCCAATATGGATGCGATGAAAGCCATTCATCCCGATATCATCAGAAATAAAGCAATATTTCCTGACAAGAAAATTCTTGCTAGGCTAGAGATGCTGCAAGATCTTGATCGAAACCGGCGTCGTTTACTAAGCCGGTTGTGGACTGAAATAAAATTAAGGTAGTCGAAATTTGCATAAAGAGCCTTCTGGAATCATATTGGTGGTAGTTTTGATTCAATTTTCCTCGTTTTGAGTTGCCCATACAGGTCAATTAGCTAGACAGGTCAACTAGCTAGATCATTAGAACGATTTCAATCCCGTACTAACTTCGTAGTCGTTGTTAAAAAATATGTCCTAAAATACTATAGCGGCATAGCTAATTCTAAGCTTCTGTAAATAGCAACAAGTGATGAAGCCAACATGGATAAAACCGACAAGCCAGATTACTTTGGTCTTAATACTTATATTTTTGCAGCTTATACGTTGCTCATCGTTTATGTCAGCTTGTTTCCTTTTGCTGGCTGGCGTATACAGGAAAGAGACGTATTTCATTTCTTCACCGTATGGCCGCGCTACATTACGAGCTTTGACGTTCTCATCAACATTTTTGCCTATTTTCCACTCGGTTTCCTGGCAGCATTTTCACTATATCATTTGCGTGGCGCGACAGTAGTAATGGTCGCAACTGGTATTGGCGTAACAATCAGTCTTAGCATGGAAACTTTGCAAGTGTTCGTTCCTGGGCGTGTTGCCTCTGTACTTGATCTGCTTACTAACATGGCTGGCAGCCTAGCAGGTGCTACGTTAGCACAGTCTATAGATAGGCGTACTCACCTTATACAGTGGTTCGTGCTATATAGAAAACGGTGGTTTTTGCCTGATCGTATTACTGATTGGGGATTGATTTTACTTGGGCTGTGGTTATTTATCCAAGTCAATCCTTCTTTACCACTAATGGGACTCTGGTCAGCGAAAGACCTGTTTCTTAACCCTACGCATTTCGATGTGATATTAACAATATTCATCTTTCTCAACACTCTTGTGCTAGGGATGCTGTTATCGCTGAACTTGCAACCAGATCGATCGTTGTGGGGCTTCGTGCTGACATTCCTAGTCGCTTGTACTGTTATCAAATGGGTGGCGGCAGGAACTTTACTAAAGCCAGATGCACTATTTGAATGGCTGTCTGCAGAATCACTAGTTGGTATTGGCTATGCCATGGTCTTGTTTTCGCCAATACTACGTTTGCGTTTACATGTTAGGATTGGGCTGGTAACAGCCTGCTTGATTGCAGGGATCGTACTGAGTATATTAAATGCGGATGATAAGCTATTCATATCCGTGTTGCAGCTGTTCGATTGGCATCATGGTCATCGCAGACCCAGTTTCAATGGCCTTACTCGGTTGCTGGCTGAATTGTGGGCTATTCTGACACTGCTATACTTACTTGTGCTTTACAGAAAAAAGAAACTATGACCTCGCAGCGGCAGGAACGTTAATCTGTTGATAACAATTTAACTAGATATACCGATCTATCAAAAATAGTATCATCGTTTCGGTATAATCTTCCTTTGACTATTCTCGAAATATTCGGATGAGCTATTATAGACAGCATGTATTCTTCTGTGTTAATCAGCGTGAAGAGGGGAAATTATGCTGCAATAACCACAGTGCCCGGTCGATGCGTGATTACGCTAAGGATCGTATAAAGGGATTAAAGCTAGACCGCAAGGGTAAGGTTCGGATCAACATGGCCGGCTGCCTTGATCGATGCAATGAAGGTCCGGTGATTGTAGTCTACCCAGAAGAAGTTTGGTATACCTACGTGGATAAGGAAGATATTGACGAGATCATCGAAGAACACCTGAAAAATGGGCGTGTGGTTGAGCGACTGAGAATTTGATACATTACTTTTTTTCATATGGGAAGAACCATATTAATTTCATTTAGAATGTTGTAATTGGGTTGGCATATGCTAAGAACACATAAGTGCATTACTAATCAATGAGCGTGCGTTTAGATTTAACTACGAAAAAACTAAACAACAGCTGAAAATATACTTCATCCCCTCCTTCAATTGCATTGTTAAACTCGTATTTTCCTCAGAAATTTTTTATTGATGGTCCAGCAGGTAAGCTGGAGACGGTTCTAGTCGAGTTAAATTCTGAGCGCCGGCGTGGTATTGCTGTCATTGCTCACCCTCACCCGCTATACGGTGGAACCATGGACAATAAGGTAGTGCATACCCTTTTTAAGGTCTTGTTTGAACTGGGGTTTATCACAGTTAAATTCAATTTTCGAGGTGTGGGTAAGAGTGAAGGGGTTTACGGCGAGGGTGTGGGTGAAACAGAAGATGTAATTACAGTAGTTGAAGCACTCCAAAATCAGTTCGATGCACGGGCTAGTAATTTACCATTATTGCTGGCTGGATTTTCTTTCGGAGGTGCAGTTCAGGCACACGTAGCGCAAAATCTCAGTCCACAAACTCTGGTGCTGGTAGCACCATCGGTGGATCGCCTTAATGCACCACTCATTTCTAGCTATGTTGACAGACCATTGATTATTCACGGTGATCAGGACGAAGTGGTTTCCCTGAAAACTGTATTAGATTGGGCTACTCTACAGGATCTACCAGTAGTTGTGATTCCTGGCGCAGAACACTTCTTTAACGGTAAGTTGCATATTCTCAAACGCGTTGTGCTCGATTCATGTCGATCTTAAGTGTTAGCAATCTG
>SMXG01000108.1 GCA_004356775.1 Betaproteobacteria bacterium
ACTTTCCGCATGGGATTGTCTTCCATCCATCCCCATTCTTTCACTGCAATGGTGAAGGCGTGGGACAGCGCAGCTAGATAACGTACTATACTTGCAGGTGAACGGGGTTTACCTCGTACCGTAATTTCACGACCTAATTTGTCTCTGCATTCTGCTAACAGTGATGGCGACACATCAGCTAATGCATAACTACCAATCGCATTTTTCCACCATCCCAGTTGCTGGACTTGGTCTTTGGCGCTTTTCTTAGCTGGCGTCACATCTCTGACATAGCGGTCTATTAATTCGGCAAGAGTATGCCGCTTCGACTCAGTGGTCTTGAAATGCCTGCCTTCCCGAATCGCAGATTCTGTTTGCTGTACCCATTTCCTAGCATCGGTAAGACGTTCAAAAGTAGCAGACTGGACAGGGTAACCCTTTAGTCGAATTTTCGCCCGATAAGAATTGCCACTAGCCTTGGAAAGCCTCCTCTCAATAGTTGCCATGAACCTGTTTCCTGTAAGTGATTGAACACTTGTAACAGGTTACAACACTGCACAATAAATAGCAACTCCTGATATACAATCAGATGTATAAATCTTGTAAATAGTTTATAAACAAAGTATTGAGTATCATGATTTCTATAATGGGACAATTATGGGACAGTAAATTAAAAAAATAGGTATTATTAACGGTTTATTTATCACAAAAATATTTTTAGTGTTAGGCTGCACACAAGGACCTGAGGCTAATACAGAAGGGGGATCATATTCGGCAGATGGGAGATGGTGGTTAGGGAACCAGACGAATATATCAACATACATACGTTGTATATCTGTATATTATTGTCGTTCAGTGTCCCACCAGTGTCCCATAGCAAATAAAAGGGACTTAGGTTTTACGCTAAGTCCCTTTGTTTATTGGTGCTGTTGGGAGGAATCGAACCTCCGACCTACTGATTACGAATCAGTTGCTCTACCAACTGAGCTACAACAGCCAGAAGGGATATGAAGCTTAAAGATTATAGATGTTTGGAATACGGCCAGCAAATTAGAATGCGTTGATATAGTTGCAGAAGAGAGCGAGTATTAGACAAGTGTTTTTATTCACGCAAAAGATGCATATTTTCTACCAAGCTTTTGTTGTTTCGAAAGCTAGGCGTCTGCGGATGATCCGTCCGTAAATATTATAGGCCCTATCTATGGCCCGTATTAACTAAACAAGCTGAAAATAAGGTTTTTTCAAGATGTTTGCATCGCAGTCAGCAGGATGAGAAGGCCATCCCTTGCATCTAAGTGCTTTTTATTGGGTACTTTTGTAATATTTCCGTTAATTTCGGTTAACATCGTCAAACGTCTAGACATTCCTGCAAAATTACGGCAAAATTGTTGCATGATGTTAGAAGCTGTGCCAGCAAAAAACATTCTAGTCCTCCATGGGCCCAACCTGAACCTTCTGGGTAGCCGCGAATCAGAAGTCTATGGTAGCGATACATTAGATGAAATTAGCGAGAGTTTATGTAAATTAGCAAAAGATGCGGGTGCAAATCTGGTTAATTTTCAGAGCAACAGTGAGGCTGAGTTAGTAAGCCGTATCCAACAGGCAATTGGGGATAAAACCGACTTTATCATCATTAACCCGGCGGCGTATACTCACACTAGCGTTGCTATGCGCGATGCCTTGGCAGCGGCACGGTTGCCGTTTATCGAAGTTCATCTTTCCAATATCTTTGCTCGTGAATCTTTTCGCCGCAAATCGTATTTTTCTGATCTTGCATTGGGTGTTATCAGCGGCTTGGGTGCCAAGGGCTATCACCTAGCGCTAGAGTATGCGCTGAATGCTCGTTAATTGGAGTTCTATAAATAGAGACATGATCTTTTTGAATTAATATAAAAGGTTTTGCCGAATTGGGGATTAGTGCTGTCTATGAATGGCCTCGTAGTTTTTTTGCAAAGTATTTTGATCAATAGCAATTCGCGCGATTACTGCGCAACTACTTTAAGTATATTTAAAAAAACAAGAAGTATTTGAAACCCACAATTCTTGGCAGTGCAGTATTGCAACGAAATGGGGTAAATACGAAAACCGCACAATAGTTTTCTGAAATTTTATTAATTGTTTATAAGTGCCTTAAATAGGATACCGCCCTGGGAGGGCTGTTATGGATCTGAGGAAACTTAAGAAATTAATTGATTTGGTTGAAAGATCGAGCATCGTCGAATTGGAGATCACCGAAGGAGAGGAAAAGGTTCGTATTAGCAAATCTGGAACTGGAACGCAGGGCCATATTGCTGTGCCGCCGTTCGTGGCTTCTACTGCGCCTGCGTCAGCAACCATAGGCACAACGAAAGCCGGAGAGGGGTCACTAAAGGGCCATATAGTGAAATCGCCTATGGTTGGAACGTTTTATCGTGCGTCCGTCCCTGGTAGTGACCCTTTTGTGGATGTGGGACAGACGGTTAAGGTGGGCGATATCTTGTGCATCATTGAGGCGATGAAACTTCTCAACGAAATTGAATCCGACAAGGATGGCACTATCAAGGAAATCTTGATTGAGAATGGTCAGCCTGTGGAATACGGTGAATCATTATTCGTGATCGAATGATTTTCCCGAATCATTTTTTTGAGAGTTAGAGGGCTGAAAGTGAAATTTGTATCCTCTCCGCTCGAAATAATTCGACCTAGCTAAATATGTTTGAGAAAATACTTATAGCCAATCGTGGCGAGATTGCTTTGCGGATTCAGCGCGCTTGCCGCGAGATGGGTATCAAAACGGTGGCAGTGCATTCAGAGGCCGATACCGAAGCAAAATATGTAAAACTCGCCGATGAGTCTGTTTGTATTGGGCCAGCGCCTTCAGAACAGAGTTATCTCAATATCCCTGCAATTATCAGCGCAGCAGAAGTAACCGATTCCGAAGCCATTCATCCCGGTTACGGATTTCTTGCAGAGAATGCTGATTTTGCTGAACGGGTAGAAAAAAGCGGATTTGTCTTCATCGGCCCACGTCCTGAAACCATTCGCCTAATGGGTGATAAGGTTAATGCTAAAAACGCCATGAAGAAAGCTGGTGTACCTTGTGTTCCTGGTTCCGATGGTGCATTGCCGGAATCTCCTGAGGAGATTAAGGGAATAATCCGTGCCATTGGTTATCCAGTTATCATAAAGGCATCAGGTGGTGGTGGTGGGCGTGGAATGCGAGTGGTGCACACGGAAGCGGCGCTATTAAATGCGGTTATTATGACTCGCAACGAAGCACACGTAGCATTTGGGAATCCAATGGTATATGCAGAAAAATTTATGGAGAATCCACGGCATATCGAATTCCAGGTTCTAGTTGACGAGCACCGCAACGCTGTCTACCTAGGGGAAAGGGATTGTTCGATACAGCGCCGCAACCAGAAAATCATCGAGGAAACACCAGCTCCTGGTCTTTCTCCAAAGCTGCTCGATAAGATAGGATCCCGCTGTGTCGATGCTTGCCGCCGCATTGATTATCGTGGTGTAGGTACGTTCGAATTCCTGTTTGAGAAAAAAGAATTTTATTTCATTGAAATGAACACGCGTTTACAGGTGGAGCATCCCATCACCGAGGCAGTTACTGGCATTGATTTGGTACAACAGCAGATTCGTGTTGCCGCAGGCGAAAAGCTTCACATTCGACAGCGGGATATCGTGCGAAAGGGGCACGCCATCGAGTGTCGAATCAATGCCGAAGATCCTTATATGTGCACTCCATGTGCTGGCCGTATTACTCGGTATCATGCACCCGGTGGTCCTGGCATTCGTGTTGATTCCCATGTTTATCATAATTACATGGTGCCACCATACTACGATTCCTTGATCGGTAAAGTAATCGCCTATGGTGATAGCCGTGACCAAGCTATTGCTCGTATGCGTATTGCGCTGTCGGAAATGGTAGTCGAAGGGATCATGACCAATATTCCATTACATCTTGATTTATTGCATGACGCAGCGTTTTTGCGTGGCGGCACCACCATTCATTATCTCGAGCAGATGCTAGCGCAACATAACAAACAAGTTTAGAGATGATTTTTCGTCACATATGCTGGGATGTTCACAGATACAGACAAAATAACTGCGACACGGCTCATATCCTAAGAGGGTTTGGCTTGCCCAAACAGATTTTATCCATGCTTTAATATGTCTTGGACTGCTCTCACCACTGAAACTGGCGTCCCTCATGCCGAAGCATTGAGTGACGCATTACTTGAACTTGGAACCTTGTCAGCAGACATTTAGGACGCCGCTATCGGAATTCAGCACGAGCAGTTCTTGCTTGAAGAGCTTGATAAATTCCCAAAAAAATCTGGTCTACGGTAGAAATAACCGCTCTGTTTAATGCAGATGCAGATATCCCTATAATATCGTGCAAACTGTAGCACAAGTCGACCAGCTTCCCTCTCTGCCCTATCTACCGCTTGAAGCAAGTGGAGGAGCAGGGTTGGGCGTGGCTTACGCAGTCACAATTTGGTCCCATTTAAATATCATCATGGTTGTAGATTGTACCTAGTTGGCATCAAGCGCCTGATCCTGCAGCCATTAATCTGATGCTCGATTCTGGGCTAGCTTTTGGCACTGGTAGCCACCCCACTACCCATCCCACTACCCAATTGTACCTTGCCTGGCTTGACGAAAATTTGTGAGGCGGCGAAGATGTTCTCGATTATGGTTGCGGGACTGGCAAACTAGCTATTGCTGCGCTGAAACTGGGTGCGGGCCGTGTGGTAGGAGGAATAGATATGGAGCCTCGCACGGTTGAAGCAAATTACGACAAAGCTGCGCGCAATCAATGTGATCGAAGGAAAGCGGAGTTTTATACAACTAATTTTCTGACCTGGGCAGATCAGACAACCGATGCGTAGGCAGATGTAGTTATCGCAAATATACTTGCCAATCCCCTGACCATGCTGGCTCCAATACTGGCGCGCGCTACTAGAAATAATAGGTGCATTGTGCTTTCTGACATACTCAAGGAACAAGTAAAAGAAGTAACGCACCTACCGGAAATGGTTTAGGATGCACCTCGCAAGGGAGCAGGAAGGCTGGGCGTTACTGA
>SMXG01000109.1 GCA_004356775.1 Betaproteobacteria bacterium
AAAAGCGAATAGTCATTGCTGGCTCAGATTAGATATTGGCTAACTGAGGTTACTATGTGCAAGATATTCTTAAATGCCTACTTTGTGCTAAGAGCGGACATTCACATTTAGCTTCCAATAACATCCTATAACAGCCAATCACTCTGGGGGTGGGGGTACGTCAAAGAAATCAGGCTAGCTATTTCTTGGATAAGATTATGACTAGTAAGGGATTAGTAAATTTGAGTTCGATTTCCTCCGCCACCTCTTTTCATTACTGTTGGGCGGTTATCCCTGCCTTTTGTCTCTACTACTTACATTGGGTTGTATTACATAGGGCTTAGCATTGCCTCACATGGGATATGTATATCATCACCACATAAGGTACTTAACGTTATTCATCTGTTGAACGTGTGTTGAACGCTTTCTTAAAGTGCCGCCACGACGTAAAGAACGATCATGCCTATCGAGTCATGGTCATACCGCATCGTCGACACTGGACCTTTTCGACACCGCCTGCGGCACCAAACCCGAGCGTCTTATTGATTACGCGAAAGTTATGAAACCCTATCCAACACTGGAAATGGCCGAGCAATGAGGACAGCTTTGACATATCATGAACCCCCTGAGGAATTGTGCATACTGTCTTCCCCAAGCAAATATTTCACGCGAAATAATGTCAAAACACCTATCGTAAATACACCAAAGTAAATTGACTCAAACATTTCTGTATTAGATTTTAATAAATCCGATTGCCATGAAGGAAAGTCCATAACAAGCGTTGATTAATGCCTATATAACGGAGTACTGAGGGAGAATATTAAGGGGGTGAAGAATTTTTGAATGTCTGCTTTGTGCAGAAACAAACCATCACATTTAGCTTCCAATAACATCCTATAACAGCCAATCATTATGGGGGTATTATGGGGGGTACGTCAAAGAAATCGGGTCAGCTAGTTGTTAGTTAATATTATGATTGATAAGGGATTAGTAGAGATGAGTTCGATTTCATCCGCCCATGAACGTTTGTTTTGATACAAAACAAAATATTTCGTGTTTTTACATTTTATCTGAAGAATTATTTTCGATATACTTTCTTATAAATTCTATAAAACTTTGTATACGTTTCACCATACATAAATCTGAATGGGTTAATAGCCAGACATCTTTATTTATCTCTTCCGGTAATGTGAATAACGATACCAGTTTGACATCACTTTCTCCTAAATAATCTGGCAGGATACCAAGACCAAGACTAATCATCTGGTACATGGCTGTAAAACGATCTGTACTGTTCGAATTAATACTTTCTGAAAAATTCATTTTTTGCCAGAAGTGGATATTGCCTGGCAGGCATGATACTTTTGAATCGGTCATAATTACTGCCTATGCTGATCCTGCCAGTATTCACAAAGCAGGCAAAAATATTTTCGTGTGAAGCGCTAGCATTTTTAAGGCGGTTCTTTTGATAAACTGTTATTTAAAATTCAATGAGAGTAAATTCAATGGGAATCCTGGATAAAGCAAAAGAACTTGGTGACAAGGTTAATGAATCAATCGCAACATTTAGTAGTGATGAAGTAATTGCTAATGCCGTCATTAAGGCGGTTGGGAAACAAGAAAAAATTAATGAGATCTTAAAGCAAAAAGGCTCTAATTATCGTATAGCAGATATTGAATTGGGTATGGGTATCCCTCCAACTGTTACGTTTGTTGTTCGGAGAGTCAAAGAAGCAAGTGATGAAATAATTAATAAGTCTATATCAGATACAATATAATTAAAATAATCATGCTGCCTTGCTTATCGGATCGTCACACTCGTTTAGAACGACCCCAGAATGTCTGCTTTGTACCAAAAGCGGACATTCTCTCAAATGCAGCAATGCAGGTATTAAGGTTAGTAGGTTTCTTGTTTTTGCGGTATATGTAGGGGATGTAAACGCTAATGCCCCGGTGGGGGGTGTGCCTATTATTACCAGGGAAGAGCACCCTTAAGGTGTAATATTGTAAGATTCATCTAGTGAGCACATTCTCTTGAACTTTGAGTCTATACGTACCTTCATCCTTTAATCGGGGAAATTTTTATGGTTGCGGCAAAAAAAGCAAGTAAGGCACAAAAGAAGGCTAAAGCATCTGCCAAAAAGAAGGTTGCCGCATTCGCCAAAAAAAAGGTTGCAGCGTCTAAGAAGCCCTCAACAGAATATTTTGGATTTCTTACACGACACCCACCAAGTATAGGAACGAATGATAAATCGAGAAATAGGGGCGCAGATCGTACACGAAGTACCGGTTCAAATAGCAGAGGAAGATAACTGACTCTAAGTGAGTTTAACGATAAAACTTAAGGAATACCGAGATGATTATTGCGAGTTAGCTCAGCGGCTAGTAAAATCGCGTGCCAGCTTACGTTGTTAGGCTTATAACGGACCTGGACAAGAAACTAGACAAAAATATTAAGCTGCAATTCCATACCGCGGTAGTACGTCATTCAGTAAGGCAAAGCGGTGAGCTTGCAGTGCGTCGTGAAAATATTTCCAGTTACACTTCAAGAATGTATCATTCCACTTAAATTCTTCATCTAAATACTCCACCTCTAGGTTGTTCAATATCACCCTTGCGTCTTGGAATCAGGTGGTTGCAGGGTGAATGGGGTATTGACTGAGTTTTGTTATGATTGGGATAATTAACTTGTCAGTATTTACCAATGCGGTATAAAGACCCTAAGCGAACTTTAAGTTTGAACGGATTTTAAAAAAATGCTTCACTTGCAGGTTTTTACTGACGGTAGTGTTAACACTAAGTTAAAGGTTGGGTATGGCGCTTACTTCGTGGTATCTGGCCTGAACGTGTCTATAGACTTGCTTAAAGATACGGTGAAAGTGAAGCGTTTTGTGCAAACCAGCTCGACTAAATTGGAATTGCAAACTTTGTTGTGGGCACTGGGTGAAACGGTCGCTTTGGCTAACAGAAGCGATATGGTTTTGACGGTTTATACAGATTCTCAAAATATTATTAGTCTGCCGGGGAGGCGTGACCGTCTTGAGCAAAGCAATTATTTCTCTAGTAAAAACAAACGACTGAATAATTATGAGCTATACCAGGAATTTTACCGATTGACCTCTAGGTTAAATTGCGGGTTTGTTAAGGTAGTAGGCCATCAGGCATCCAGCAAGAAAGATAAGATTGATAGACTATTTGGTTTGGTTGATCAGGTATCTAGGCGTGCGTTACGAGAAGATTTTTGCGTACGGCGTGGGGGCGTTAATGTGAGTGGTAATGTACTAAATATAGAAAAAACTCTACTCTGCAAATAGAAACGTGTTAAGTTGTACGGTTACGTTTATTTCTTTCATTCATTTTTTCGCCTGCTTCAGCATGTCCTTTTTAGTGCTTGGAATGTCTGGCCAATATAACCTTCTTGGAGTTTTATGTCTTTCTCATCTCTTGGCTTGTCCGATGAAATTATTCGGGCTGTCACTGAACGTGGTTACACCGTTCCTACTCCTATTCAGTCGCAATCAATTCCTGCCGTACTATCTGGTGGAGATCTGCTAGCCGGTGCACAAACCGGTACTGGTAAGACTGCAGGCTTTACTTTACCAATTCTGCATCAACTTTCGGACAAGGGTATCAAGGGTCCTTCCAGCGGAAAGCCGCCAATACGTGCACTGATTCTTGTTCCCACCCGTGAACTTGCGGCACAAGTAGAGAAGAGCGTGCGTGATTACAGCAAATATCTGAAGCTAAATTCGATGGTAATGATCGGTGGAATCAATATTAAGCAGCAAATTGTTCGCCTGAGAAGTCGTGTAGATATTCTAGTCGCAACACCAGGACGTCTGCTGGATCATGTGCAACAAAAAAACCTCGACTTATCTCATATTCAAATTCTTGTGCTGGACGAAGCCGATCGCATGCTTGACATGGGATTTATTCGTGATATCAAGAAAATACTCACGTTGCTGCCTAGACAGCGTCAGAATCTGCTGTTCTTTGCTACTTTTTCCGATGAGATTCAGTTGTTAGCAGAAGATCTACTCAATAAGCCAGTTATGATTGAGGTAGCACAGCGCAATGCTACTGCTGACAAGGTGACGCACGTGGTGCATCCGGTGGATCGTGAGCGCAAACGTGATTTGCTCGCTTATCTCATAAAGCAATACCGTTGGCAACAGGTGCTCGTGTTTACTCGTACCAAGCACGGCGCTAATAAGTTGGCCGAGTATCTGGTCGTAAATAATATTCCATCACTCGCTATACATGGAAATAAGAGCCAATCAGCGCGTACCCGGGCGCTGGCTGAATTCAAGACAGGTGGCCTGCAAGTTCTGGTTGCGACAGATATTGCTGCACGTGGAATCGACATCAACGAGCTGCCGCATGTAGTCAACTTTGATCTTCCCAGTGTAGCAGGGGATTATGTTCATCGCATTGGTCGTACCGGACGCGCTGGAGCAGAAGGCGATGCCGTGTCACTGGTGTGTGTGGATGAGCGCAAGCTACTGATGGACATCGAGAGGCTTATTAAGTGCGATTTACCTAGTAGGATTATCGCCGGGTTCGAGCCTGATTCGCGGATTCAGGCCGAGCCAATAACAAATGGGCGCAGTAGCGCGCCACGTGGCGTAACATCCAAACAAAGAAAGTCGAAAGGGCTAAGGATTGTTAAATCAGCAACTAAAAGTCCAGCCGGGTCTAAGTGGGCCGCCGCTAATTATAAACAGTCTAGGCATAAGTTTGTAGCGGCGAGCTAATTGAAAGTTCTTGGCAGTACTCTGCAACACACCATCTACCCTAAAATTTTTAGTAATAAAATTTTAGTAATAAACGTACGATCATATTTAGCTTCCAATACAATCCTATAACAGCCAATCACACTGGGGGTATTATGGGGGGTATTTCTAAGAAATTGATCCAGCTATTTCTTATCTAATATCATGATTAGTAAGGTATTAATAGGTGTGAGTTAGATTCACGCCGCCCACAAACTATTCCCAACATAACTTTTCTATAGTTGAAAGGAAAATAAAATAATATGAACACGTAATGAAAAATTTAAATGACAACAGGAGCATCGAGCTTTTAATTCGCATCGGCTTCCTCATATTGCTTATAGCAGCCAGTTTAATGATCCTCGCCCCGTTTATGATTATACTTATTTGGGGGGTTATTATAGCCATAGCTCAGTTTCCGTTGTTTAAGAAGTCTGTAAACGCACTGGGTAATAAAAAAACACTAACGGCCGTGTTATTCATACTTGCGGGGTTAATAGTCATCATCATACCTTCGTTAATGCTGGCTGAATCATCTGCATCCGGTTATCAGAATTTGCTAAGGGCATTTGAAGAAGGCAGGCTCACGATTCCACCCCCAACAGAAAATGTAAATGAATGGCCATTGATAGGCAAGAATCTTTACAATATCTGGGGCCAGGCCTCAAATAATTTGCTGGAATTGTTGTCGGAATATAATGGACAGCACAGTGCACAGGTTAAAGAATTTATAGGCTGGTTGCTTAAAACATTTACAAGTATTGGTTTAACATTTCTACAATTTATTGTTTCCATTATCATAGCTGGCGTACTACTTGCTAAAGCTGACATG
>SMXG01000110.1 GCA_004356775.1 Betaproteobacteria bacterium
CCATAAACTTCTTTGTCTTAAATTCAAAGTACTACATATTATTTAGATCGTAGACTGCATCAACAACCATACCTGTTCCAATCGTAATCAATAGAATGTCCTGAGCAACGCGTACATAGCGGTGTCCAGCCGGAGGTCTTCCCAAATGTCTTACCATTCTGTGGGATAATTCATGAAAAATCACATCGCTTGGCAATGGATAGCCTTTTCTCCATATCTTCGCTTGCCCTGGAGGGATACAGCCCTTCTTAGCCAAGCCAGGAGGGCAATGGCCTCGAAAATATCCCGCATGATGATCCCCGTAGATATGTCCGCCCGGAGTCCACGGCGGCGCAGCACAAGCACTCAATAGCAAACAAGATAAGAATAAATAGGGTTTCATTTTCCCCTCCAAAACTCTGTGGTATTGGCTACCATGTTGGTGGTCATCAAAGTGTTAGATTCATATCTTTATAACAGATAACCGAGAAAAATATTAAGGTTTGAGCTTGTCTCTGAACGTCCGCTTTGAGTTGAAAGCGGTCATTTGTCAACGTCTGCTTTGTGCCAAAAGCGGACATTCAGGTTCTGTTAATAGGAGTGTTAATAGGAACGATAAAGCTATTAAATATGGCTTATATTTTATTGATCAATTTTTCGCCAACGCGGCAGAAATATAAAATATAGTGGATAATTCGAACAATGAAACATGCAGAAATATTGAAGTTTTGGTTTGAAGAAATTGATTCTTGCTGCTGATTTTAGTGCGCCAGTTTTTCTAGTTTCTTGTTAGAAATCTCCAATTGTTTCGTCAATTCTTGTAGTTGCTCTTCAAATTTTTCTTGGAGCTGCTTCCGTTTTAGAACGCATCGAAGAACGCGCTCCAGAATTCGAGTGTTGATTTCATCTTTTATCAGGTAATCTGATGCTCCTGCTCCTATCATCCTTTCGGGCATTGTCTCACTGGCAGTTCCGGTAATCGCAATTACCGTTATAAACTCACCGCCAATACTGATAAGTTCTTGAAGTACCTCAACCCCCTCTTTGTCAGGAAGGTAATAATCAAGCAAGACACAATCAAATGATTCCTGCTTGTACCGTTCAATGCCTATACTACCTGTCTCTGCCTCAACGATTTCAGAGACAAGGTGCGTGCCTCTAAGGTCTCTCTTAAGCGAGACTCTGTCCATCTTATTGTCGTCTATGATTAGGATCTTCATACTAAGAATGCAGGCTGTACTTTAGATTTTATGGTATCCATTTCACAAAGTTATTTCATTGTTATTTGTTTAGAGCCGCCCAGTGCCCTAGTCGATGACGCAATAAACTTATCATTTGCACCTGCCAGCTATTGTTCTATTTTCCAATCAAAAATGAAGTTAGTACCTCGTCCATGGGGTTCCACCCAGATTCTTCCGCCCTGGTGAGCAATTAACTTCTTGACAATTGCCAGTCCAATCCCGCTTCCCTCTACCTCGTCTCGTGGCTTGACAGTCTTGAACATTTCAAAAATATGCTCGTAGTATTTGGGATCAATGCCTGGTCCGTCGTCTTTCACAGAAAACCTGTAGTACCCATTATTTCTTTCCGCCGATATATCAATGTTGATCACGTTACGATCATGGTGTTTAATAGCATTGTTGATGAGGTTACGAAACACCAACTCCAAGGTGCTCTTTGTTGTGGGGAATGTAGGCAAGTCAGGATGTATCTTTACTTTTAGATCCAGATCCTTGCTATTAGCAAGACGTACTATGTCATTAATGACCTCTTTGCTATTTACTAAAACAATATCTCCCATTTTTTGTCCGACTTTAGAATAAGATAAGAGATCGTCTAGGAGAGAGGCTAATTGTGTAACGCCTCGACGCAGGAGGCTCATATTCTCTTTAGTTTCCCCTTTTAGAGCACTCCCTAAATCTTCCTCAATTCCCCTGGCCAGATTATTAATGCCCCTCAAAGGGGACTTTAAATCGTGACTGGCTACGTATGCAAATTGCTCCAGTTCTTGGTTAGATCGTTCTAATTCAGAAGCCAAGACCTCAGTCCGTTTTTTTGCAGCCTCGGCATGTCTGGCAATGATTAGAGCTTCAGTATGGGCATCAGAAAGTTTTTTATTCATAATTTCAGCTTTTATTTTTGCCATTTCTTCTATTTTTCTTAATTTAAATTCATGCTTGTGTGTCTGAACATAATCTAAAAGTAAACCTGTACAGGGCACCAAGTAAGCGATAATTTTTAAAAAGTGTGCTACGTTAAAGTGAGCGTCAAAAAGTTCTGTAGAACCAAAAGCCATATGAATTTGTGTGGCTACCTGGGGGATAACACTTATCCAAATGGCAGCAGAAAAGAGACTCGGATTACGCTTGTGAAAAAGTGGGAAGACCAAAAGCCCGGCAGCTAAGAAGAGTATCAAACTTATTAAATCCCAAGGACGAGTAATTCTACTGTTAGGGAACATAGTTTGGGGTAATTGGGCTTCTGTCGCACAGTAATGAATAATGATCCAGGCTGCCACTCCAAAGGCTAGGCTGGTTACTAATACAAGCCCAAGTCCGGTCCCTTTTCTCGTAGATTTTGGGTGTGCCATGATGATCCATACCCCAACAACCATTATGGCGCTATTGAATGCACGACAAATGGCCCAAGTAAAAGGAATAAGGTCTGTATTGGGAGCCGTGGCTTCAATCAACCGATCAGCAGCAAGCGTATGGAAAGCATCCATGCACCCGGACATAAACAGCGCCATGCCGATAATGGGAGTAACAGAACTTCGTGTTATAGCAAAATGGGTGAATGAAAAAGCAACTGTGAGGAAAGCCACAACAAAAGCAGCAGACTCTAATAGAGTATGGACGAAAGCACCAGAAAGTTTGTGGAAATGAGAGTCTAAAATCTCGTTCTCACCCATTTCGTTAACCACGTCATAGGGGAACGCTTTTGAGTGGGAGGAAAAGTCTATTCCTACTTGCAGGAGAAAAAAAGGAAAAATGCTTATGGCAACGGTGACCCAAAGGAGAAATCTGACTCCGACATCAATTTTCCCATAACCCATGATTCTCACTGCTTCTTCCATATTAAACTACTTCATGTTCTTGCATTACCCAATCCCGAAAAGCCACTATCTCTGATCGATCCGCATACGCTTCTGGGTATACTAAGTAGAATGCTAATCCTAGCGGCAGGATAAGGTTAAACGGTTGTTCCAACCGTCCGGCTGCAATGTCATTTGCGGCCAGGCCCCTCCAACCAAGCACAAAACCTGCACCGTCAATGGCGGCCTGGAGCGCATGATCAGGCTGGCTGAAATGAAGTCCTTGTGATGCATCTATATGCTCGATCTCAGATGACTTAAACCATGTGTCCCAGTTTGGCGCTGCAATATCAAGCCCGCTAAAGTAGTCATCATGCAACAAAACATGTTTAGAAAGATCAATAGGAAGCTGTGGGGTAGGATCTCCTTGAAGAAATCGTGGAGCACACATGGGCGTTACGAACTCTTCGAAAAGCTTGAAAACCTTAAGCCCCGGATATTTTCCCTGTCCGAATAGAATAGCTGCATCGAAGTCGTCATGCCGGAAATCGACTTCGCCAAAGTTTGATGAGATCCTTATGCTAATGTCAGGATGTAGGACATTAAATTTGTACAACCAGGGAACGAGCAATTTGACGGCAAACATCGGAGCCACACTAACGGTCAATTTCCCCGGTGATGCGCTGTCAATCACCTCTTCCATAGTGTTATCTAATCGCAGAAAGACTTCGCGCAGTCCCAGCATAAGAACCTTTCCCTTATCCATCAATAACAAATCGTGTGGCAAGCGTCGGAAAAGCTTTATGCCCAGATATTCCTCAAGCCGCTTTACCTGATGACTTACAGCCGCAGGGGTTACACATAACTCCTCAGCCGCTTTTACAAAACTAAGATGTCTGGCTGATGCCTCGAATGATCTTAAGAAGTTTAGTGGATAAATATGCCTGGTCATCTTGTACCTAAGTCTACGCGAACACAGTTCTTTAAGGAATACTATTTATATGTCTAGAACAAGAAAATGTAGCAGCCTAAATTTCCATGGCACAGTTAGTCATCTGCCCTTACAGTGCCAAAACATAGGGTTGATAATGGTCTAAGGCTCAAATTCTTATAAAAGGCTCAGTAAGTAGGAGCACCAAGTTTTTCATAATTGATTCTGTAGGGCTCAATTATTGTATCTCTAGGATAAGTAAATGTCGTTTGTCAGTATCTCATTGAGCTGTTCAACTTGCCATAAGGATAGCTCTCCATACATGTCAGTACATCGTAATGACTGGGTGAAGGCTTAGAAATTTTATTTCGAAAATAAAGATAAAGGGAGGTTAATCTATTATGAACTCACCGCCTACCGTGCCAAACCCTGCTTCTCCCGCCCCTGCTTCTCCCGCACCTGCCCCCCAATTAGTTGCATCTGTTGACCAGATTCTTCCTCCACAGATGTTGAAGGACATCGTTACTGATGCGGTAGTAAAAGATAAGTTCACCGCCACCCGCACAGTGGTATCGGGTTTTCTTTGTACGCCTTTTTTAGCCTATGCTGTTGCCCTTTCAGTCTCATTGGTAGTCGCCGGATGGTCTCTTGCCGCTGCCGGATTGATCTTCCCTGTCGGCTTTGTAATGATGGTGTTTCTGGGACTGGAAATGGCTACCGGGAGCTTTTCTGTCATGCCTATGGGCGTATTTGCAGGTCTTGTCACATGGTACGGCCTAGCCCGAAATTGGGTATGGACTCTCTTTGGAAATCTTTTAGGAGGTATTTTCTTCGCTTTCCTGCTTTGGTTTGCGCTTACCAAGGGCGCCTCAATAGAGCCATCAGGAATACTTCTTAAACTAGCGAGAATAGCTGAAGCAAAAGTCTCCTATGAAAATTTTGGAATCAATGGATGGATGGCAGCTGTAGCTATGGGAATTCTTTGTAACTGGCTAGTAAGTCTTGGCCCCATGTTTGCGAAAGCTTCTCGAAGCGTTCCAGGAAAGATAATACTGATGTGGTTACCCATTTCTACATTCTTTGCCCTAGGGTTTGAGCATGCAATTGTAAACATGTTCGTGTTTCCAATAGGCATCCTCTCAGGCGCAGATGTGACCATTGGACAGTGGTGGTGGTGGAACCAGATCCCGGTAACGCTTGGTAATATTCTTGGCGCCATGATCTTTAATTCTAGTTTGTGGTACTACATTCATAGAGCCAAAACTTGAATCTATACCGAGAGTATAAAAGAGGTGTTGAAAAAATAAGCCAAGTGGCGTGTTTATTTTACGTCAATTTTTTGAGAGTAACTAGATAAACCAAAAAGGAGAAAATATCATGGAAGAGAACAAAGAAGGCGTTGTTTCACAGTTACTAGCTGCAAAAGTAGCTTCTGGTAAGACATACACGCAGCTTGGTCAGGCGCTTAATCTATCGAATGTTTATGTAGGACAACTGTTTCGCCGCCAGGCACAGCTTAAACCGGGCAAGGTATCGAATTTGAAATCAATCGTATCCGGATTAACCGATAAGTTGCTAGCAGAAATGCAAAAACCACCCTTTCGTTCATACAATCCAGATGTTATTCAAGAACCTAATACATTCCGACTGGTTGAAGTTTGTATGCATTATGGCGAAACCATACTCGATATCATCCAGGAAGAATTCGGTGACGGAATCATGTCTGCCATTGACTATGTCATTACTGTTGAAAAGGTAAAGGGCAGTAAGGGTGAGGACCGAGTGAAGATAGTCTGCAACGGCAAGTATCTTGCTCACATTGAACAGCCACCTGCCCCTTAACGTTGTGGATCTTTCTTGTAAACAAAGGAGCCAGCTACAACTCGTAGTTTTATTTTAAATAATTCATAGGAATAATAAAGATGAGTAGCTATAGAGCATTGTTTCTGGTTTCTTTGCGTTCCTGCTTGGGGGTCATGCTTCTTTGTTTAACCCCCTTCGCTTTAGCTGGCACAACAGCTGACTCCTTTATTAAGGAAGCAGAAAATAAAGTAATGCAGGAGACAAGTTCTCCAACATCTAAAATTACAACATTAGATTTAGAATCTTTATCTGCAAACAAATCAACTACTACTCCCTTATTGAAGGTTGCAGGAGCTACAAATACATTATTAGATGATGTAAGTTCCGCAGTAGCTAAAATTACAACTTCAGATATAGATACTACACCTGTAAGTAAGTTTGTTTGGACAAATGAGCCGCCACGCACGAAAGGGCCGCGCCCAGGAGTATTTGTGGTACCACCCGGAGCAAGAGCAACAGAATATCCGGGACAATATTCCCTATGGGATTTTGTTACCGGGAAAGA
>SMXG01000111.1 GCA_004356775.1 Betaproteobacteria bacterium
GATGACCACCATGCTGAAACGACGCGCCAGATCGAGTAAAGCGCCAACTACCGGAACAACGGCTTCTAACTGTGACACGTCGTTACCCAATGCTTCCCCAAATCCACCAGGTTCAATAAAGTCGCGCTGCATGTCGATTACGATCAGTGCCGTGCTCGCAGGAACGAATATATAATCGTACGGCTTAGCTGTGACGCAGATGCTGCTATGCGTCGTCATGCTGCACCATTCCCCCGAGCGAAGCGCGGGGAGATGATGCATGTCCTCCCATGTAGCGCCCAATAGTCGTACGATCTGCGCTACGAGCGTCGACCGCATAAACAATACGACCATTCGTCATGACAAGAACCGTGTCCGCCAACTCAAGCAGCTCGTCGAGGTCCTCGCTTACAAGTAATACCGCCGTACCTTGCTCGCGTGCAGCAAGGATGCGTGCTTGAATGTCGGACACTGCAGAAAAATCAAGACCAAACACTGGGTTAGCCGCAATCAGCACTGTTGCAAATTCTGCCAGCTCACGTGCCAGCACTGCGCGCTGCACGTTACCACCGGAAAGTGTTCCGATTGGTCGATCGGGAAATGCTGGACTGACGTTGAATGCAGCGATCAGCTTTTGTGCTCGTATACGAATTGCTGTACGGTTAATACGCCAGCCGGGTCGACGCATTTCAGGACTGTCGAAATTACGCAGCGCCATGTTTTCCGCAACGCTCATGCCTGCGATGCAGGCATTATGCAAGGGTTCTTCCGGGAGGCTGAATACTTTCTGCTGTAACATTTCATTGCGTGTCGCGCGATAGGGCACGCCGTTAACGCTGATCTTGCCACTTAGGAACCGACGTTGTCCCAACAGTGCCTCGATCAGTTCTTTCTGTCCATTTCCGGAAATACCGGCAACCCCGACGATCTCTCCACGCCTGACCTTCAATGACAATTCGTTTACCGCTGTCGTACCGCGATCGCTAGCAACACAAAGTCGCAATATTTCGAGGCCAATCGGTGCCTTATCCTTTACTGGTGAGCGCGTCTTCGGCGCTGCCGCTATGCGCGTTTCACCCATCATCCATTTAGCTAGTTCATCTGGATTGGTATGCTCAACCTTCGTGTGGCCGACCAACTTCCCTTTGCGTAGTACGGTTACTTCGTCAGCAAATGACATGACTTCCTTAAACTTATGCGTGATCATCAATACCGTCAGCTCTGAGCGATGTGCCAGATCGCGCACTAGGCCAAGTACTTCTTCTGACTCTTGTGGCGTCAGTACTGATGTCGGCTCGTCCAATATCAGAAAGCGGTGCTCGAGATAAAGCTGTTTCAATAACTCCAATTTTTGCTTTTCACCGGCAGATAGTCCGCTGACTGTGCTGCCAAGTGCTAGCCTAAATGGCATGGTATTCATGAATGCATCCAGTGTCGCGCGCTCTTTTACCCAGGAAATGCCCCACGGCAGGTGGCCGCGCGCAAGTAGTAAATTCTCTGCTACAGTAAGTCCTGGCGCTACTGTGAAATGCTGATACACCATACCAATTCCCAGTGCATGCGCATCACGTGGACTGGATATCGCATGCTCGATACCATCCAGCAAGATTCTCCCCTGATCGAGAGGACTGTAACCTATCAGGCCTTTGACAAGCGTACTCTTGCCGGCACCGTTCTCACCTAACAACGCGTGTACGGTGCCTGCGGCAACCTGAATCGACACGTCTTCTAGCGCCCGAAAATCGCCAAAGGATTTTCCCGCGCCGAAAGTCTCAAGGCTAAGCGCAGTCATATCAACCTCGCTCGTCGAGAGCCGCTAGGAACTGCTTCGAATCAGATACCGCACCAAATACACCGCCTTGCATCTTGATCATCTTGATTGCAGCGAGATGGTTGCCGTGATCGGTCGCGCCACAGCAGTCCTCCAGCAATAAGCACTCGAAACCACGATCATTCGCATCGCGCATTGTTGTATGCACGCAAACATCAGTGGTGATACCAGTCAGGATTAGGTTGCGTATACCACGAATGTGCAACGTTAGCTCGAGGTCAGTTGCATAAAAAGAACCCTTTCCTGGCTTGTCGATAATTACTTCACACGACAGCGGCGCTAGCTCATCGATAATTTCCCAGCCAGGTTCGCCACGCACCAGTATCCTCCCATTGGGTCCTTCGTCACCAATGCCGGCACCAATGCGCTGTGAACGCCAGCGCTTGTTGGTGGGAAGGTCTGACAGATCGGGGCGATGGCCTTCGCGAGTGTGAATGATAAGAAAACCGGCGTTTCGCATTGCATCCAGCACCGACTTAATCGGTTCAATCGGTGCACGTGTGAGTGATAGATCGTAGCCCATCTTGTCCACATAACCGCCGATTCCGCAGAAGTCTGTTTGCATGTCGACAATGATCAACGCTGTGTTGTCCGGCGCTAGGCTACCATCGAACGGCCACGGATACGGATCCGATTCAACAAACTTCTTGATTGTCATGTTCTTCTCCTTGGTAAGTACAGGTTGTTAGTACGACAACCTAATGCAATCCTCTCCTTCTCATCATTTCGTCCTCTCACGATGATCAAACGCAAACGTACACCAAACTCTAGGTTTTTCATGAAAGCATCGTGCATGCGTAAATCCGGTGTCATTAGCTGTACCAGACTAGTTCACAACACTATGAAATAGCTTGTTGGAATCGCTTGATTTAAACATTGAAGTCCTTTCAAATGATTATGCATTAGCGCGTCAGGCTGAGTTCGCCCGGCGCACCACTTATAGTGCGATCAGGACGACAAGTAATCACCATGATCACCAGCGTAAGCACATAAGGTGCTGCGTTAAACAAATAATAACCGGATGTGATGCCGAGTGACTGAAGCGCTGGGCCAAGTGCGCCAGCAGCACCAAAGAGTAGTGCAGCAAACAAGCAGCGCCATGGCCTCCAGCGTGCGAAAATCACGAGCGCTACTGCCATTAATCCCTGCCCACTAGACAAACCTTCATTCCAACTCCCTGGGTAATACAACGACAGGTACGCGCCACCAACCGCTGCAAGAAAGCCACCCGCCGCGGTTGCCGTAACTCGTACAGGAATCAGCCGATAACCCAGAGCACGAGCAGTTTCCGCATGGTCGCCGACCAGTCGTAATACAAGCCCCCATCGCGTGCTCGCCATTCCCCAATGCAGCAGGCCCGCAAGCACAACTCCTACCAGGAACAGCACATTTATTTCCAGTGCATTACGCAGTTGTGAGTTCGTACTCCAGTCACCTAATGCAAATGCCGGCAACGTTGGCGCCTGCGGCTGTATGTATGGTGTACCAAGATAGAACGCAAGCCCAGTACCAAACACCATTAGGGCGATGCCGAAGGCAATATCATTTACCCCCCGAAGAGAACATACTAGCCCATGAAAGGCACCCAGCACCAATCCCGATATGCCTGCACCAAGAACACCTATCCATGGTGAACCCGTCTGCAGTGATACCGCGTAGCCGGTCATTGCGCCACATACCAAGATGCCTTCTAGCCCGAGGTTAACCCGACCCGCTTTCTCGGTCAGGCATTCTCCCAGGCTCACGAACAGGAAAGGTGTTCCGATCCGGATTGCCCCGGCGAACAATGCGAGTGCAAGTGAACCGAAATCGAAAGCACTTGGTACAACTTCGTTAAGCATGGACTGCCCTATTTGGGTTACGCGTGGTTTCGAGAAGACGCAACCGCCACACTCCCAACCATCCAGTAAGCGATTCCCATGCCAACAGGTTAATAAACAGTAACCCCTGCAATACTAGTGTGGTTGCACCTGGCAAATCGAGCCGTCGCTGCAGCAAACTACCACTTGATTCGATGCCCCCTATCACCAAGGCGCAGGCAATAATTGCAAGCGGGTTGTGGCGTGCAGCAAATGCAACCAGGATTCCACTGTAACCGTATCCAGCCAACAGCGCGCTGTTGGCACTGCCGTGTATAGCAGCAACTTCCATCATGCCGGCGAGGCCCGCTGCGCCCCCTCCGAGCAGACACGCCATCAGTACAATACGATTCACTGGCAATCCTACCAGTCGTGCGGCACGTACATTTCCGCCTACCACAGACATAGAAAAACCGAACACTCCATGCCGCACCAGAACATACATGGCAATACAGGCAAGTACACCCCAGAACAGACCCCAATGCACGTCAAGTCCCGGCAATGAACCAATTAGATACTCTTCTGGCAAGGGTGGCGTAGAGGGTTTGTTCAGACTTTCTGGATGGCGCAAAGGTCCCTCCACCATATGGTTGAATAGTGCAAGCGCAATGTATGCAAGCAGCAGGCTGCTTATTGTTTCGTTTACGCCACGATACTGCCGTAGCCATCCAGCGAGTGCGATCCATGCCCCGCCAGCTACCAGTGCCGCAGTCGCCATGAGGAGTAACGCAGGTGTCGCTGGGAATGCAGCAGGTAGCATCATCGGAATCACAGCACACGCTAATCCCCCGAGTGCAACCGCACCCTCACCACCAATGATAATGAGCCCAGTACGCGCAGGAATCGCCACACACAGCGCAGTCAGCATCAACGGCGCCGCACGTTGTAGCGTATTTTCCCAAGCAAAGCCGGAACCAAACGCTCCGACATAAATCAGCTGGCATGCCTCAAGCGCGGGCTTGCCCTGTAGCGCAAGGAAAACCACAAACATCAAGAGTGCGCCAGCGATCGCACAAAGCGTCGGCAGCGCCGGCAACATTTTCGCTGTCAACCGCAGGAGGAAGATACGCATGGCTAAACCACTTAGACCTGACCCATCACCCCGGCTACCAGGTAATTCATCGATTCCAGCTTAATGTCGGTCTGCTCCTGTATCACACCTGCGGGAATTATGACCTTGCCCTTGTTGTCTTTTAGTGGTCCTTTGAAGATTGGGTATTTCCCTGCTAGCATCTTATTCTTGATTTCATCAGCCTTGGCTTTAGCATTTGCACTGACCGATGCGCCATAAGGTGACATTTTGACGAAACCATCCTTGAGCCCGCCACGCAGAAAGTTAATCATTGGCTTGCCTTCCTGCGCTGCCTTAACGATTGTTGTATACGGCGTGACCCAGTTCCACTCGGCGCCTGTCAGATAACCTTTTGGTGCCAACTTGGCCTGGCTGACGTGGTAGCCACAAGTCATCACCCCACGCTTTTCGGCCGTCTCCACCACCACCTTCGGACCATCCACGTGACAGGTTAATACGTCAACACCCTGATCGATCAGACTGTTTGCGGCTTCGGCTTCCTTGACCGGCATCGACCAGTCTCCGGTGAAGATTAAGCGTGTCGTGATGGACGGATCTACTGATTGCGCGCCCAACGTAAACGCATTGATGTTGAGCAATACCTGCGGAATCGCTTTAGCGGCGACGAAGCCAAGCTTCTTCGACTTACTCATGTAACCCGCAACCACGCCGTTCAGATACTGGCATTCTTCGATGTAGCCGAAAAAACTACCGACATTCATCGGATGCTTTCCCTTGGTCCACAGGCCGCCACAATGCGCGAAGCGCACTTTCGGATATTTCTTTGCAACTTTGATAACGTGAGGGGAGAAGTAACCAAATGAGGTTGGGAAGATCAACGACGCACCATCCTGCCGGATCATTGCTTCCATGGATTTTTGTACTGCCACTGTCTCTGGTACTTTCTCCTCATCGAACATTTTGATGCCTGGCATCTTCTTGATGATCGAAGCTGCATGCGCATGCGCCTGATTGTAGCCAAAATCGTCGCGCGGACCGACGTAGAGAAAACCGACTATTAGTTTTTTGCCAGCGGCATGCGCTAGCTCGAAGGAAAGTGTGCTAGTGAGTGCAATAGCACCTGTAGTTATTAAAAATTTGCGGCGATTGAAGTTACTCATGTCATTATCCTCACAAGAAATAAGAAAGTTGTGTTGCCACTGCTTTTAAATTGGCTGGCTCGCGAGATACGCACGCCAACCACCATGGAAAGAAATGTCTTGCGCGCCATTCAGTGCCCACGGTTCGCAAATGAAACCTTTTACATAGCGTCCATCCGATAACTGCACTGAACCAATACCGAGCGGCGCCGGAATCTCGGCAACAAAGCTGCCGAAATTACGCTGTGGGATTTCCCACAACTCGAGCTCAATCGCACCGCCGCCTTCCATGACACGCGCTAGGCCTGGCTTCGGTGGAACTGAATCTGGCAATACATACAACCGGTAGTTTTTGCTGGTTGAAGTGGAAAGTAATTTGCGCGCACCACGCTCCAGCAACTGCCAGTTGAGTGGCTGGCCTTCCAGATGAGCGCCGACCACGGCTACTTGCACCGTGGGTTCCACGTAAGGTAGAGGATCAGCAACCACCGAATGACTGCCTTGATATTGTACGCGCGTCGTGTCTAAGCGGTCGAATTTAGCTTGGATCGCTTCACCTGCTGCGGCGAGCAGGTGATCGGAACCACACTTGCCAATTAGTGTGATGCCGGCAGGTAAGCCATCAGAGCGCGCACTGGTCGGGATCGACAGCGCGGCTAGATCAAAGAAGTTTACAAAGTTGGTGTAGTAGCCAAGCTCGTCGTTTCGGGCGATTGGCTCGGCATTGACCGCCGCAATGGTAGGTATGGTCGGCGCGGTCGGTACCACGAGAAAATCTATTTCCGTCATTAGGCGTTCTGCTTCCCGTTTCAGCTCTGCTAAGCGATAGCCAGCCTTAAACGTATCAACCGCGTTGAATCGGGCAGCTTGGGCAATGATGTTGTGTACGGTTGGGTCAATCGTCTGCGACTGCTTGTCGAAAAAAGAGCCGATCGCCGCCTGCCGCTCCGCTACCCACGGACCTTGGTACAGTAACTTTCCTGCTTCGATAAACGGAAAGAACGGTATGTTCCTAACTTGCACGTTAGGAAGTTTCGCGACTTGTGTCATGGCATCCGAGAAAGCGGTTTGCGCACACATATCACCGTAAAATTCAAGGACATCTGGAACGACAATACGGTAGCCGTTCCGTCTTACGCCGGACTGTATGACATGTCGTGAAAAAGCGTCCTCAGTATCAAATCCGGCGGTTGTATGCAATACACGCCACGCGTCTTGGACGTTCTGCGCAAAAATAGAGACACAATCTAGGGTACGGCAAGCTGGTAACACGCCCCGCATACTCAGCAATCCGCGTGTCGGTTTCAATCCTACGATACCGTTGAATCCGGCCGGGATTCTACCCGAACCGGCTGTGTCGGTGCCCAGCGTGAAGCTTACAAGTTGCAATGTAACAGCAACAGCGGATCCGGAACTCGAACCTCCGGATACGTAATCTGGATTAATCGCGTTTCGTACCACACCGTATGGCGAGCGTGTGCCAACCAAGCCCGTCGCAAACTGATCAAGATTGGTTTTACCGATCAGGATGGCACCTGCTTCCTGAAGTTTTTGTACCACGTATGCAGATACTTGTGGCATATAGGCAAAGCTGGGACACGCAGCGGTGGTTTGCATGCCCTCTACATCAATGTTGTCCTTGACGGCAAATGGTAACCCAAAAAGTGGCATGTAATTTAACACTTGCTCACCATGCGTGCGCAGTGCGTCATCCAGCTTCACTGCCTGCGCAAGTAAATTCGTCCGTGACACACGACTGATCCAGATTTCTGGGTAACCAACAATATCAAGGCGTTCGACTACGTGTCCAAATAGACTACTGGGAAGATACTTATCGTAAAAATAATATTTCCACAATGCGTCAAAAGACAAGTTAGTGATGTTAGACTGGTTCACTTAGTGTGTCCAAGCTTGGATGCAAGATTTGATAAAGATGAATTAAACAGCCTTATAATTCAGTTGTCAAGTAATGGCTTCCGACTAAGTAAGATGATCCTGAAAACGGATCGTATTTCCAACGAGAAATGACCCCAAGAATGTTACTGACCACATCGGTAACATAAAAATGCCCATCGCATACATTATTCCAGACTTGATCACTCGCCTCATGACGTTTATGAACGTAAAACGAAAAAGAAATAATCTATATTACGTTGCCACACACATTGTGGCTCTCATACCGCTTGGGTCAAGACGCCGACACACTTACGGAGTCGGCTTCATTATGTGAGTCAGGATGCGTTGTTATTCCTAATAACCATTCTGGCGCAAGCAAGAAGTATAAGCATCTTGGTATCGCGCATCGTTTGATTGGTTCTCATTGATCCCATAGAGTCCTCCTCCAGCCCCACCAGCGATAGCTCCAATACCTGCCCCTTTCGCAGCGCCACTACCTCCACCTGCAATCGCACCAATGCTTGCGCCTGCTGCTGCACCGAGAAGAGCTCCAATCACTGAGTCCTTGACCACTTCCTCAGTTTTACTATTCACCTGCTCGGAGGCATACCTGTTACACCTTACCACAATGGATTGGGGAGGATGCGCCGGTTGGATAGATTGTAACTCCGCAACAAACATTTCAATACGACGATTTCTTGCTCTATTTGCAGGGGTGTTATTTGCAAGGATAGGCTCTCGTGAACCACGTCCATCGATACTTATGCGATTTGAAGAAACATTTCGATTTACTAGATAGTTACGAGCACTGGCTGCACGGTTGAAAGATAACGGGTCATTAACTGCATCGCTACCCGTGCTGTCGGTATGGCCAATAATGGTCACACTAGTATTTGGGTTGACAACAAGGCTACTAGCAAAGCTATCTAGAACTGGTCTTAAGCTGGGTTTAATCTCAGCACGCCCGATATCAAATGATATATCACTAGGGATCTCCAGTTTCAGACGGTTATCTGAGGTCTGGGTGACATGCACACCAGAACCTGCCGTGGCTAGTTCCATCGTCCTCTTTTGCTCTTCCATTTTATTGGACCATATATAGCCGCCAATAGCGCCAACACCAGCACCAGCTATTGCACCTATTGCTGCACCTTTACCTCCACCTGCAATAGCACCAATACCTGCGCCCGTTGCTGCCCCTAGCCCTGCACCAATCCCTGTGCCTCTCTGTGTTGCAGACATGTTGGCACAACCGTTAAGCGCAAACACTGTCGCTAAAGCCATAATCGTAAATTTATAACGCATGATTGTTCCTTATAATATTGCTAGGCACTTTAACAGAGAAAATAAGAAGTTCATATAATTTTTCATGGACTCAATCATATGCAATATGCATAACGTCAACAAAGATAAACCGCTGACGAGTCCTAGAATCGCCCCTGCATTCTGATCCCTATAGGGCAACCCAACTCACGCAAATGGTAAATCATAGGTAGCTCATGAAATTATAGTACTGAGTAATTTAACGATTAATATCGTGAAGTTATTTGACCGCCTGACAACCAATTTAACCTTGATACGTTATATCACTGAGAACCACACACCAAGTATGTGATCTCATACTGGCGGTATCTTGGGTGCCGTAGAGTTCCCTAGTTAGGAACTTAAGTATAAACGAAAAGCGTAAATCAACTTTGTATAATTCCAATGGAGGCTTATATAAAACGATCAAATTAATCTGTTTCGTCATTGCCTTATTCGGGTTGGCGTTTAACAGTTCAGTATGGGCCCGTGGTGGACACCATCACGGGCACCATCGTAATTATATTGGTAGACCGTTCTAGGGTTGGCCGTAGGATCATCCCTACGTTTTGGTTTAGGTTATGGTGGTTACAGTTGGTACAATGGTTATGGCGCACGCTATTATTCTCCTTATAACGCAGATCCACCTATGGTGACAGTGCCTGTAATACCCCCAGTGTACTTTCAACGATAGGACGTTTGGGATCAGTTGCAGTTTCAAATACCAACTATTGGCAATATTGCCGTAACCTAGTGAGCTATTAACTGTCTGCCAAAAGGCGCCCCTCGACCCACTTTACACTAAAGAGGAAATCATGTTAAAACCGCGCGAACTATCTGTATTGTTAATAGCCTCCTTGATCACCGCGTGTACGAGCATGCCAACAGGGCCCAGCATGATGGCTCTGCCCGGTTCTGGTAAAACCTTTGACAAATTCCGTAAGGACGATAATCAATGCAGACAGTTTGCCCATGAACGAGTAAGCGAAACTAGTGCTGACAATGCTCCAGAGTATGTTAGTCAACAACGTTACGACACCAGCTATGTACAATGCATGTACGCGCGAGATCATCGTGTTCCTGTGTATGGGCAGTTCACAAATAGCCCTGCCAAGAGTGACAACAGCAATTCGAACAAAAGTATTCCACCTCCGCCACCAGGGAAACCCCCTCCACCACCAGAATGATACCCTTGACGAAGACGCTATAAATACCGCAAATCGTGTTTGTTCTAGAAAATAATCGTTTTAGCAAACGACTTTGTATGCCTCTAACTCAGTAGCGCGCCAATGCCATGGGCCATCTCCCCGGAATGCGCTCTCATTCCGATTTTAATGCAAATACTGGGATATACATGCTCACCCTCGTGGATGATGCTTGGCATGCAGCTGCTTTAGTCTCGAACTCGCAATGTGTGTATAAATTTGTGTGGTCGAAATGTCTGAATGTCCCAGCAACAGCTGTACTACACGCAAGTCAGCGCCATGATTAAGCAGGTGAGTAGCAAAAGCGTGACGCAGTGTATGCGGTGATAGTGATTTGTTGATCCCCGCCTGACTTGCGTGGCGTTTGATGAGATGCCAGAATGCTTGGCGCGTCATTGCTGTACTGCGGGCCGTAACAAATAGCGCTTCCGCAACTTTTCCACCCAGAAGTTCAGGCCGAGCTTCTGTCGTATATCGGCTTATCCACCCCAGCGCTTCTTCTCCAAGCGGTGCTAACCTCTCCTTTCCTCCTTTGCCCATTACCCGAACCACTCCCATATTCAGACTTACTTGTGCGACTTTTAGACTAACTAGTTCCGATACCCGCAGCCCACTAGCATAGAGAACTTCCAGCATTGCACGGTCTCGTAAGCCTATAGGCTGCGATACATCAGGCGTATTGAGCAACACTTCTACATCTTTTTCAGTCAGGCTTTTAGGTAAATTACGCGGGAGTTTAGGAGTATTAATGTTGCGACTTGGATCAGTCTGGATTTTTCCCTGGCGCAACAAAAAACGGTAAAACCGTTTCAAACTCGATAGTTCACGGCTTGTAGTATTGGCTTTGACTTTAATTGAAACCTTGTAGGCGAGAAACTCAAGTAGATCGGAATGATTCGCGTCTATCAGTGCTATATCATTGCATTTCCCCAGCCACACGCCAAATTGCCGCAAGTCGTTGCAATAGCTTTCCAGTGTGTTACGTGCCAAGCCATCCTCTAGCCATAGGGCATCAGAAAACTCATCCAGCAATTCCGCATTAAGCTCAGACACGCTCATGATGCAGCAGCCAACGCTTGATAACGAGTGGAGACCCATTGCTGGCGTGCATGAAACCACCAATTCCACCATTTTTGGTAATGACACGATGACACGGAATGACGATGGGAAGCCGATTAGCTCCACACGCTTGTCCCACAGCACGGGGTGCAGAGTTCAGTTGCGCAGCGATATCAGCGTAACTGCAAGTTGTGCCGGCGGGAACTGCCTGGATAGCCTGCCATACCTGATGCTGGTGAATGGTGCCGCCAATGTGCAGCGATAAATCAAATATAAAACTAGGATTGGCCAAATATGCCTGTAACTGTTTGCAAACTTCCCTGGCAAGAGAATTCTGGAACGCTAGTGGAGGAGTATCGAGGGGTAAATATTCGATATCGGTCAACCAGCCTTCTTTGGTGCGAATACCTAGAACAGCAAAAGGTGTGGCAAGTTTCGCCTGATAATCATTTGCTAGTTTAGGCATCAAAATGTTATTTGGTCTGTTCATAATAGCGATGAAACATCATTCCTCATCCGCTTTGACTTTATGCGGACAGTCCGGCGATAATTAACAATTATCTAGCTTGTACAAACTTGTTGCAAGACCTTGAACCAAGGAGAGATGTGTGAAATTTAGCATAAAAAATGAAAACCCGGGAAAACAACGCAGCGATTGTGTGGTCGTGGGCATATTCGAAACCAGAGTGTTGACCAAAGCTGCAAAAACCTTAGACAAGAATGCCAATGGATATATCAGTGGCATATTGAATAATGGAGATATGGAAGGTAAAGCAGGCTCTACACTTTTGTTACACAACGTGCCCAATACCATATGCAGACGTGTATTGTTGGTAGGACTTGGAAAAAAGAGCGAACTCCGCGATAGGGAATATCGCAATGTGGTACAAGCTGCTTTCAAAGCGATACATAAAACCGGGGCCTCAGATGTAATACTTTTTTTAACAGAAGACCCCGTGAAAAATCGTGAGATTACCTGGAAAATTTCCCATACAGTGATCATGGCAATGGAAAGTGTCTATCGCTCTGACCAGCTCAAAAGTAAACATGAGGATGACAAACGACATCTGCGAAAAATCGCACTAAGTATGACCAGCCGAGCGGATTCTGCCGTTTGTGAAAAAGCGCTGCAATGGGGGATTGCTACCGCTCATGGTATGAACTTGACAAAAGATTTAGGTAATCTTCCACCAAACGTTTGCACCCCAACCTATCTAGCGGAACTGGCCAAGAACATGGCCAAAACCTACAAACTCAAAGCTACCGTTTTAGAACAAAAAGACATGGAAAAGCTTGGCATGGGATCATTGCTGTCGGTCGCACGAGGCAGCAGTCAGCCTGCTAAACTAATTATACTTGAATACTGGGGACGAAATAAAAAGGAAAAACCTTTCGTACTAGTGGGCAAAGGCGTTACCTTTGATACAGGGGGTATTTCATTGAAGCCTGCGGCAGAAATGGACGAGATGAAGTACGATATGTGTGGAGCAGCTAGCGTATTTGGCACCATCACAGCAATCGTCCAAATGCGGCTTCCCATAAATGTGGTTGGCATCATTCCCGCCACCGAAAATATGCCTGGTGGCAACGCCACTAAACCCGGAGACATTGTCACCAGTATGTCTGGGCAAACCATTGAAATACTTAATACTGATGCAGAAGGACGGCTGATCTTGTGCGACGCGCTGACCTACGCCGAACGCTATGAACCAGAGGTGGTAATAGACATTGCCACTCTTACCGGGGCCTGCGTAATTGCACTAGGACATATAGCATCCGGATTACTCAGCAATGATGAAGAACTGGCAATGGAGTTGCTGAAAGCCTCCGAGCAGGCTGCAGATCGTGCCTGGCGTCTGCCGCTATGGGACGATTACCAAGAGCAACTAAGAAGTAATTTTGCCGATATGGCTAACATCGGTGGGCGTGCCGCAGGAACTATTACTGCCAGCTGTTTCTTATCGCGTTTCACAAAAAAATATCGATGGGCACACCTAGACATCGCCGGTACTGCTTGGGAGTCTGGCAAGAAAAAAGGCGCAACCGGCCGACCGGTACCTTTACTTACACAATTTTTGACAACACGCGCGGCTAAAAAAGGCCCCATAATAAAAACATGACCCAAATCGACTTCTATTCTGGTGCCAATGACAAGCTGTACACAGCTTGTCTTCTGAGTGCTAAGGTAGTACAGCAAGATCTGAGAGTAACGATTTATATTCCTGATACCGAGACTGCCGAGCGGCTCGACAAGTTACTGTGGACTTTTTCTTCCACTGCCTTTATTCCACACTGCCGTGCAGATGACAAACTAGCAGACGTAACTCCAGTTATAATCAGTTATCAAGCCGAGCCACTCCTCCATGATAATGTGCTGATTAACCTGCATGTTGGGCACCCCCCTTTCTTCAGCCGGTTTCTTCGATTGATTGAAATTTCTGGAGCCACACTAAAGGATACTCAAGCAGCACGAAAACGTTACCGTTTCTACAAAGACAGGGGATATGAAATCCACCATCATAAACTTGAGGACGCTTAGATAAACTTAGGTTAATTTCCCGCGCCATCACCGGTTACCTCTCTTTATGACAAACATCAATAAAACCTCACCAGAATCCGGTGAAGATGAATCTCTGAACAAACCAAATACGTTGTTTCGCGAGCACCAAGGCAAATCCTCAGTAACGACTAACGAAGAGAGTACTACAACGTCTTTTCCGGTCCTAACCCAGGTTCTTGATGACATACTTGAACAAGTGCCGTCATCATTAGCTGATGACATCCCGACGCTCACTGAGAAGGTGTTTCTGTCCCCGGAAATCTTGCCACTTCAGTCTGAGATTACGCCGCTATTGCGACAAATTCTAGATGCTACACTAACGGAAACGGAAACCAATCTGGATGCTAAAACGCA
>SMXG01000112.1 GCA_004356775.1 Betaproteobacteria bacterium
AATTGGAATAACGCACTTGCTAAAAGTGATGGTGATTATGTCATTATGCTAGGAGATGATGATTGTCTAATGAAGGGGTACTTCTCAACATTGAAAAGAATGATTGAAGAGTATAATGCCCCAGATTTACTCTACACAAGTGCTTTTTTATATGCCTATCCTGACGTTATACCGGGTTCTCCTGACGGATTCCTACGTTCATACGCTCATAGTGGTATTTTTCGGTCCTCGCACAAGCCATTCTGGCTAGAAAAATCAGAGTCTATAGCATTGGTCAATCATTCTATTAATTTTAGGATACGTTTTAATTACAATATGCAGTTTTCTTTGGTTAGCAGAAAACTTATCCAGGAAATGGGTAGATACGGTTCATTTTACCAGTCTCCGTATCCGGACTATTACGCCTCAAACGCGATGATGTTAATCGCAGAGCGTATTTTAATCGTTCCACAACCACTCGTGACCATAGGAATAAGTCCTAAATCGTTTGGTTTTTATTACTTTAATGATTTGGAAAGTAAGGGAAACGAATATCTAAAGAATATTCCTGACCCTGATATTGCACTCCGTCTGCAGCAGGTGATACTTCCAGGTACAAATATGAATACTTCTTGGTTATTGTCTATGGAAACACTGGCACAAAATTTTGCTGAGAAAGAGAATCTAAAAATAAATTATGATCGATATCGTCTTCTGCAGATTTGTGCTGTTTATGTGGGGCTTATGTTGGGAAAATACGGCGCTAAGTCAGCTGTTTCTGACCTAAGGAGCAGAATGACTTTGCGTGAGCAGATTCTTTATGGCGTACCGCTGCCCATTCTAGTGGCTATGACTTTGATTGTACCTAAACGCTACCATGCATTTATTGCGAACCGAATAACTATTGCCACAGGTTCACATCCAACGCCTTTTTTTCCACAATTTGATGGAAAATTTATTACGATTCTCGATGTTTTTGAGAAGATTGAACCAGTGTCGGATTTTGTTAAAAAAGCAGAGGGTATTTGATGTCTAGATCTAATACGCCGAAGGTAAGCGTTTGCATTCCTACATTCAATAATGCAAATTATCTACATCAAGCCATAGAGTCAGTTCTTAAGCAAAATGATCAGGATTTTGAAATCGTAATAGTAGATAATTGTTCTACAGATCATACAATCAAATTAGTTGAAGGCTTGCAAAATAAAGGCAATGGACGTATCCGCTTTTATAAAAACGATCGCAATATTGGGCTTGCTGGAAATTTTAACAAATGTCTCAAATACGCTCAAGGAGCGTATATCAAATTCTTGTGTTCGGACGATGTGCTGTTACCCGGGTGTCTTGAGAAGATGGTAGCAGCACTTGATGCACATCAATCAGTAACACTGGTTTGCAGTGGTAGACTGGCCATTAGTGGGATCGGTGAGAAACTAGGATGTAAGCAATATCCATCTACGGACGTTATTATTCGAGGTAGTAATGTTACTACGAAGTGTCTGTTTGGTAAGAACTACATTGGCGAACCCACGGCTGTTATGTTTCGTAAAAGGGATCTAACAGGCCACTTTCGTGATGATTTACCACAATTAATGGATATGGAAATGTGGTTCCAGTTATTAGAGCAGGGCGACCTACTAAATATAGAAGAACCATTGTGCGCCATACGCTCGCACTCTGGGCAGATGACCCATGCAAATAAAAAAACGGGAAAATTAATCGATGATAATGTGAAACTTTTCGATGAATATTCACTGAAATCATACTTGGAGATTACACTTTTATTGGTGCTACAACGCAAAATGCTAATGACCTATAGGGTTTGGATGTCCAGGAAGTTTATTGCCGATAGTAAAAAGAAAATGATCTTAGAACAATATGCAAGCAAATTAGCATACATGTTCATGCCACTGATTGGGCCACTAGTTGGGTATTCAATTAGTTTAGAAAAGTGGGTTATACGTAGAATGAGAAATTTTCATCTGTAACAATAAATTATTGTTAAGCAAGTGTAGAAACGGCTGGCGCCATGAAGATTTCTATCATAACTGTTTGCTATAACGCTGTAGATACTTTAGGCGAGACGCTTGATTCTGTTGCTGCTCAGAACTATTCAAACATTGAGCACATCATTGTAGATGGTGGCTCAGTTGATGGCACAGAAGAGGTCGTGAACGATAAGGGCTGGCGAGTGGCGGTTTGGCATTCTGAGTCCGATCGAGGAGTCTACGATGGAATGAATAAGGGGCTGTTACTTGCATCCGGTGAGGTAATCGGCTTTCTCAATGCAGATGATGTTTACCTACATTCAGATGTGCTGGCTAGGGTTGCTACTACAATGGCCGATCCTGTTATTGATGCTTGTTATGCCAATTTGGTTTACGTGAAACGTAAACAGACCAGTTGTGTGGTACGTCGCTGGACGTCACAAAATTATGTACCCGGTTTGTTCGAGAAAGGTTGGATGCCCGCTCATCCAACCTTTTTTGTACGTAAATCTGTTTATGAGAGACTCGGTGGATTTAACCTACGTTACCGGTTGCAATCAGATTTCGACCTTGCGCTCAGGTTTATTGGTATTCACGAAATTAGAACTCGCTACATACCGGAAGTATGGGTACGCATGAGGATGGGCGGAATGAGCAACAACAGTATTCGCAATGTGATACGAGGCAATATTGAGGCTTATTCATCTTGTCGCGCCAATGGTCTAAACGTAACTCCCTGGTTCATTCTGAACAAGGTATTTTCACGACTTCCACAATTTGTTAAAGCGCATCGGATGAAACTGGATTGATCGCTACTCCTGAATCTCAAAGAGTACTAGTTACCGGGGCTTCAGGCTTCATTGGCAGTGCCTTGTGTCGCCATTTTATGGCGCATGGTCATGATGTCATTGGCACAGTGCGAAGTTTACCTGCCATGCTTGTTCCTGGAGTTGATTACCGAATTGTAGGTGAATTAGGCACCAGTACAGCTTGGAGTGACAAGGTCTTCACGGGGGTAAAAATTATTGTTCATTGCGCTGCACGTGTGCATGTGGTGACTGATTATGCGCAAGATTCTTTGATGGAGTTTCGACGCATCAATACGCGAGGCACTAAAAACTTGGCACAGGTAGCAGCTCATACTGGAGTCAAGCGATTAATTTTCTTGAGTTCTGTCAAAGTCAATGGTGAAAATTCTCTATCGGATTCGCCAATTGATGAAACCTCTCCTACCAACCCCCAAGACCATTATGGAATTTCTAAATTGGAGGCGGAACAAGCTCTTTGCCGCATTGTTGCTGAGACTGGGATGGAAGTTGTGATACTTCGTCCTCCAATGGTTTACGGCCCTGGTGTAAAAGGAAATTTTCTGAGGCTTTTGAAGATAGTAGATAGTGGCATTCCGTTGCCATTCTCTTTGGTAAATAATCAGCGCAGCCTTATTTATCTTAATAATCTCACTGGCATCATCGCAGCTTGCCTAACAAATCCTGCAGCTGTTGGGAAAACTTATATGGTAAGTGATGGTGAAGATATTTCTACAGCACAATTGATTACGCAGATGGCACAGGCGCTAGAAAAACCGGTGCGGTTGTGGCCCTGCCCTTTGCGTTTAATGAAATTAGCTGGCATTCTGGTAGGAAAATCTGACGAAATTTCAAAATTACTTGGTTCATTGTGTATAAATAGCAACAAAATTCGCCACGAGTTGGACTGGACTCCATCCCACACGCTAACTCAAGGATTATCGCAAATCGCTGCATGGCATCATCGACAAGTATAATCCTGCGATCATGATTCCCGTTTCCACTTTTTCACTTATTGTGGCACCTTTACTTTCGTTCGTGGTGACGTTTGTTTTTATTTTGTGGTTTATTAAGTACAGTGCCATAAAGATATTAGATCATCCTAATCATCGTTCCCTCCATACCAAGTCTGTTCAAAGAGTCGGTGGCGTTATTTTGATGTTGGGGGTACTAGTCGCCTGGGCGCTGCTTCCAGCAGTACTGCCTTTGTCGATATGGGCGGGGGTTTGTTTATTAGCTTTGATATCTTTTGCTGATGATATTTTCGCCTTGCCTATCTGGTTGAGGCTGCTAGTACACTGCGTAGCAGCAGTTTTTTTATCCATGGTACTTCTATTTGATACCCATGGTTGGTTGATTGCAGTCATAGCAGCAATCTCGATTATCTGGATGACTAATCTTTACAACTTCATGGATGGTTCGGATGGACTAGCGGGAGGCATGACACTGATTGGTTTCAGTTTCTACGGTTTAGCTGCTTTGCTTGGAGAGAACGTGATATTTGCTATGATAAACATTTCTATTGCTTCTGCTGCTATGGCTTTTTTATTCTTCAATTTTTATCCAGCACGTGTTTTTATGGGAGATGCAGGAGCGATCCCGTTGGGATTTCTGGCAGCTGTGTTGGGTATATTAGGTTGGGTGGATAATCTATGGCCGATAGGGTTGCCACTGCTAGTGTTTTCACCCTTTATCGTGGATGCTTCAGTTACGCTGGCAAGACGCAGCCTGCGTGGTGAAAAAGTATGGCAAGCGCATCACGAGCACTATTATCAACGCCTTGTGAAAAATGGTTTTGGTCATCGCAATACGGCATTACTTGGTTACATTTTGATGTTAGCAGTGGGATCCAGTGCGGTGTGGGCAGCACAGCAAGAAGCTATGGCCCAATTTGGGGTTGGTTTAGCATGGGGTGTGGTTTATTTGGTTTTGATAGTTGTCTCGAGTCAGTATTGGAGGCGCGATAGAAGTAGCAGATAGAATGTTCACATTTAACTTATAACATGCGCACATTAATAAAATTTGTTGCCGATATTGTGGCCATTATCCTGGCATGGTGGTTTGCTTATTTGTTTCGTTTTAATTTTGAAATTCCCCCTTTGTATTTTGCATCATTTAAAGGAACTCTGCCATGGGTGATCCCAATTCAAGCAGCATCATTTTTTTGTTTTGGTCTTTATCATGAAGTATGGCGATATGTGAGTTTGCACGATTTACGGCACATTCTCTATGCGGTTCTTACGGCAGCGACGGTGGGACCACTAGCGTTATTCATGCTGCAGATACTTGTAGGAGTGCCACGTTCAGTATTATTGCTGGATCCTATTTTACTCCTAGTCTTGATGGGTGGAAGCCGTCTTACCTACCGCTTATGGAAGGAGAAGCGACTTTTTGGGAAGAATACCCTGCAGGGAAACCCTGTTCTTGTATTGGGTGCGGGTGGCGCCGCAGTTAGATTGTTGAAAGAACTTTCTCGCAGTGTGGAATGGCGAATAGTGGGGTTACTTGATGATGACCCGACAAAGCGTAGTAAGATTTTAGATGGTGTTCAAGTACTGGGCCAGATTGCAGATTTGCCTGCTTTGGTTGAGAAATTGGGTGTTTCCCATGCCATTATAGCTATGCCATCCGCTACTCATCGCGAACGTCGTAGGGCATTGGATGCATGCTCTGCGGCTGGAGTAAAAGCATTGACCGTACCTTCCTATGACGATCTGATTAGTGGCAAGATTACCGTATCGCAAATCCGCAACGTTGAGCTTGATGACTTGTTGGGACGTAACCCCGTGGCGCTGGATAACGACGGATTATACGGCTTACTCGCAGGTAAAACTGTTCTTGTTTCCGGAGCAGGCGGATCTATTGGATCTGAATTATGTCGCCAGATCACGAAATTCAAGCCAGCTCACCTGGTATTTTTCGAATTGAATGAGTTTGCGCTCTACAACATTGAGCAAGAATTTCGTCCTAAGTTTCCGAAAATGAAGATGGCATTCATTATAGGAGATGTTAAAGACCAAGCTCGTCTTGCTCAGACCTTTGCTCAATTTCGGCCAGCGGTGGTATTTCATGCCGCTGCTTACAAGCACGTACCGTTGATGGAGCAGGAGAATGCCTGGCAAGCGGTGCTAAACAATGTACTAGGAACCTGGGTTATCTCACAAACCGCGGTCGAATATGGAGTAGAAAAATTTGTGCTGATTTCAACCGACAAGGCGGTCAATCCCACTAATGTCATGGGTGCGAGTAAACGACTTGCGGAAATGGTGTGCCAGGCTCTACAGTATCCATTCTTTTCTGGCCTCGCCAAGGGACAAGGTTCAGCAAAGGAAACAAGAATAAATACGCATTTTGTGATGGTCCGTTTTGGCAATGTACTGGGTAGTGCTGGCAGTGTTATACCAAAATTTCGTGAGCAGATCGCAATGGGCGGACCGATAACTGTCACACATCCAGAAATTACACGCTATTTCATGTCCATTCCCGAAGCCGCACAACTGGTGTTGCAAGCAGGATTGATGGGAGGTGAAAAAGGCGACAGGGAAATTTTTGTGTTAGATATGGGAGAGCCCGTTAAGATTGCTGACCTTGCAAGAGACCTGATTCGCCTGTCCGGATTGAGCGAAGAAGATATCAAGATTGTTTACAGTGGTTTACGTTCTGGTGAGAAACTTTACGAGGAACTACTATCAGCTGATGAAGACACCTTACCTACTCCCCATGATAAATTACGTGTTGCTCAGGCTTGCCAAGTGGATGAGCAATGGTTGGCAGAACTGATGGCATGGTTGAATGAACACCCAGTG
>SMXG01000113.1 GCA_004356775.1 Betaproteobacteria bacterium
CAATGCCAGCATAATGCAGGCTAAAATGGTTATAAGGGAGGAGGAAGAAGATGAAGAGGAAGAAGACGAAGAGGAAGAAGACGAAGATGATGAGGATGAGGAGTGATAAGGTATATCCTCCTGATCCCTACTATGCCCGCCCAGACTAGCTATTTGCATATATCCGTTCTTCTCTTACTAGGCGAGTAAAAGTATTAAGTATGCGCAATAACCACTCCCGAGGAAAATACCAGATATTTTTTTCAAAGGAACAAGTATCAAAAAAAATTGTACTGCTTAAATCTGGTTTAATTGTATCAATCCACGAACGAATAGTTTGATACCTCTTACACGAAACAGACCGAAATTCCTATCCCCATTGAAACTCCTACTTATAGACTTGACAAGATAGAGATGCTGCGATATTTCCCAGAAATTAATATCACCTATACCCACAGGAAGCGAGATTATTTAATAGCTGTATTTACTTTTGTGTGTGTAGCAATCAGTTTAAACATGGATGCAAACGGAAGCATAGAAAAACAAAATCTTATGGGGATTATCGCTTGGGTCTTTTTGATAGGTCTACTGTTTGGTGAAAATAAAGATATACGGATGCAGGTAGCAATAGCGGTTGCTTTTGCAACAGTCGGCGAACATTTTGCTTCTATTTACATGGGCGGATACAGCTATCGGTTTGAAAACGTACCAGCTTATGTGCCCCCTGGTCATGGCATGGTCTATTTAACTGCTATTGCTCTCGCTCGTTCTGGTTTCTTTCTAAAATATGCAAGAAAAATCGCAATATTTGTGGTGTTCGTGTGCGGCACATGGTCAATTTGGGGAATTAGTGGCTACCCAGAACAGGGAGATGCGGTAGGTGCGTTGCTGTTCTGTGTTTTCTTAGTGTATCTATTAAAAGGCCCTTCACCAATGGTTTATCTTGCCGCTTTCTTTATAACTACATGGCTAGAATTAATTGGCACGGCAGTTGGAACCTGGAAGTGGGTGACGATAGAGCCTATCTTTGGGTTATCACAAGGAAATCCTCCTAGTGGTGTTGCTGCTTGGTATTGCTTGGTTGATGCAGTAGCAATCAGCGGAGCTGCGCCATTATTAAACTGGCTCAAGAAAAATGGTGAGTGGCTTACGCAGAAATCACGAAGGGAAATCCCTCAAGAAACGACGGAAAACGAATAGGTGTATCAATACAACAAATCAGATAATGATATTATCTTGATTAGATCAGTCCCATAAGCATTGGTAGTTTGTTGAGGAGTAATGTGAATGTCATTTGATCAACTTAGTCTATCTGCAGAAATTCTTAGCGCGATCAATGATCAAGGCTATACAGAACCTACACCCATTCAGACCCAAGCGATTCCGCTGATACTTGATGGCAAAGATATCATGGGTAGGGCACAAACCGGAACCGGCAAGACTGCCAGCTTCACCCTACCAATGCTACACCGGTTACAACCCTATGCAAACACTAGCGTATCGCCTGCCAAGCACCCGATTCGTGCACTGATTCTGGTTCCCACGCGGGAACTAGCAGCTCAGGTATTTGAAAGTGTCAAAACTTACGGAAAATACCTGTCACTCAAATACACTGTGGTTTACGGTGGTGTCGATATGGATCTTCAGACCAAAGATCTATGTGCCGGAGTGGAAATCCTGGTAGCCTCTCCTGGACGCATGCTAGATCACGTCCAGCAAAAAACAATACGTCTTTCTAAGGTGGAAATTTTGGTATTAGATGAGGCTGACAGAATGCTGGATATGGGCTTCCTGCCCGACATTAAACGTATCCTCGCACTGATGCCGCAACAACGACAAACTCTGATGTTCTCTGCCACTTTTTCTGAGGAAATCAAAAAACTCGCAGACAAGATACTAAAACAACCTGTATTGATCGAAGTAACGAAGCACAACTCCATGACTAACCTAGTAACGCATGTCGTGCATCCGGTCAAGCGAGATCGCAAGCGTGAATTGTTGTCTCATCTTATCAAGTCGCAAGATCTGAGACAGGTGCTAGTTTTCGTTCGAACTAAGCATGGCGCTAGCCAACTGGCCCGGCAATTGGAACGGGATGGTATTTCTGCCACCTCGATTCATGGAGACAAGAGCCAGCTTCAGCGAACCCAAGCTCTGGCGGAATTCAAACATGGAGAAGTACGCATTCTAGTGGCAACTGACGTTGCAGCGCGTGGACTCGACATTGAGGATTTACCGCATGTAGCCAATTTCGAATTACCAAATACACCGGAAGATTACATCCATCGTATAGGACGAACTGGCCGTGCTGGCACAAAAGGATGTGCAATTTCACTGGTATGTGATGACGAAAACGATTTACTCGAAGATATCGAGAAGCTTTTGAAAATTAAACTTCCGAAAAAGGTGATTATTGGGTTCGAACCAAAAATATTAGATAGTCAGACCGAAACTACACATACACTTCAGAAACACGAGCACTTTGATCGCACCAAAGAAAAGAAAAACTCTGAGCCTCGCGCAAAATGTCAGGATAAAACAGGCTTAAAACCTAATTCCAAGCGATATGTGTATGGACAAGAGAAACAACTGAAGTCACCGCAGGATCCGCTATTCAGTCAGCCTTATGTACCTTTAGCTTACTCTACCGAAAATGAATCTACGCACACTACTGAAACGATAACATCATTATCTGTGATGAAAGGACGACCTGCCCATCTTCGAAATGGACAACACCAAAAACCACTGCCTGCATTGTTTATGCCCCCTCTTTCGAATAAACCTAAACAGAGTGGCTAAGGGTAAATGTGTAAGCCAATGCTCTGCTATACCTCAATGCTCCACTACACGACATGGCCAATCGACTAACGAGAATCTATACGCGAACCGGCGATGAAGGAACCACTAGTCTGGGAGATGGTACACGTTCTACCAAGGGAAGCATACGTATCGAAGCCATCGGTACCGTAGACGAGCTCAACAGTTGCATTGGAATATTACTTACAGAAAATCTTGAGACAGGGGTACACGACAAGCTGGAAAATATCCAGCATGACTTGTTTGATCTAGGTGGAGACCTTAGTATCCCTGGCCGAGTCAGCATGAGTAAAGCGCAAGTCACAAACCTGGAGGATAAGCTTGATCAATACAACTCTACTGTACCTGCTCTGAAGGAGTTTATACTTCCTAGCGGAACTCGTGCATCGGCCCTCTGTCATGTTGCCCGTACTGTATGTCGTCGAGCGGAAAGGTGCGTTGTCAGATTATCACGCGCCGAAACAGTAGCGCCATTCGTTATTCAGTACCTTAATCGTCTGTCAGACTTTTTATTCGTACTCTGTCGGATATTGAATCACCAGCAAGGTGTTGGAGATGTGTTATGGCAACCAGGTAAAAATCGTTAGGCGGCTATTCGTTACTTTTTTTATCTCGAAAAGTTTCGAATATCAGAAGTAATGCTCCTATAAATATCGCTGAATCGGCTATATTAAACGCGGGCCAATGGTAACCACTATAATGAAAATCCAGAAAATCAACTACATAACTAAGAGTTATGCGATCCCATAAATTTCCAAGTGCGCCACCTAATATCAAGCTAAGCGCGACACAAAATAATTTTTCTGAAGTATGCTTTCGCAGAAGATAAATAATCAGAACTGAAGCACATGTGGCAATTCCACTAAAAAACCAACGCTGCCATCCGGATTCGTTACTCAAAAAACTAAATGCTGCTCCTTCATTATGCGCCAACACCAAATTAAAGAAACTTGTCAGTAGAATCTGGTGACCATAAACCAACTCCGATTCTACCCAACGTTTAGTGGCGAAATCTAACACCAGTACCAATAATGCCAAGATTAAACTAACGTGAAGTTTCATCGTACCTTGTGTTTTTTTGTAAGCAACGAATACCCAATTCAAGTCCAAGCAAATCGCAAAGTGAAACGGTTAGAAGATCGCTCCAAAGATTGAATAGATGATACGGTAGAAAACAAGCAAAGAAACAAGCAAAGTGCCAAAAAAGATACGAAATTAGAGTCAGGCATATCTACGTGCCTCACCCGACCCGAAAAGATTGGATACACATCGAGCACATATAGTAGGATGGTCAGCGTTGCAGCCAACATCTTTACGATAATGCCAGCAGCGTTCGCATTTAGGATGAACACTGGCAGCTACAAAAATACCCTTTTCCTGGGAACCTTCAACTTGTACTACGTGCACTTCTGAAGCGACGATTACCAACCGCAAATCGTCTCCCAGTGTATTAAGAAGAATGAAATCGTCTCCGCTGGCACGAATTTCCACAACGGCGGAAAGTGATGAACCTATCTTTCCCTGAGTGCGTGATTCTTCTAGTTTTTTTTGCACCTCCGAGCGTAACTCGCGGAGTCTGGTCCAGCGCCGTATCAACAATTTCGTATCCAGTTGCGACGGAAATTTATACCAAGTGTGTAACAACACGCTGTCATCGGCATTTCCCGTCAGATGCTCCCATACCTCTTCTGCGGTGAAACTTAGAATAGGTGAAAGCAAGCGAACTAGGCTATGCGTAATGTGATACAGTGCGCCCTGTGCGGAGCGACGTGGGACACCTTTTGTTGTGGCAGTATAAAGCCGATCTTTAAGAACATCCAGATAGAATCCGCCTAAATCTTCGGAACAAAAGTTGTGCAATTTATACACCACCAAATGGAATTCGTTGTGTTGATAATTCTGTGTCAGCTCATCCTGAAGCGCTCTTGTAAATGCTAACATGTAGCGATCAATATCCAGCCATTGTTCTTCTTCCACAAAATCAGTGTTCGAATCGAAATCGGCTAGATTAGCCAACAGAAAACGTAGTGTGTTGCGAATGCGCCGATAACTCTCCACCACTCTTTTCAAAATTTCATCTGAAATAGAAAGTTCACCGGAATAATCTGCGGACGCCGTCCATAATCTTAGAATATCGGCTCCTGAAGTATCTACCACCTTTTGTGGAGAAATGACATTACCCTTAGATTTGCTCATCTTGTAACCACCGCCATCCACTACAAAGCCATGAGTAAGCAAAGCATTATACGGAGCACGGCCATTAATTATGCAACTGGTCAAGAGCGAAGACTGAAACCAGCCACGATGCTGATCAGAACCCTCGAGATAAAGATCAGCAGGATACTTAAGCTGTTCATCTGATTTTAAAACGGTATCATGTGTCGTACCAGAATCAAACCAGACGTCTAGGGTATCAGTCAATTTTTTGTAATCCTTTGCCTCCTCCCCTAGAAATTCTGTTGCATCCAAACTAAACCATGCATCAATCCCTTTCTGTTCAACCATTTGTGCTATCTTCTCAAGTAATACCTCGGTACGAGGATGCACTTCATGAGTTTCCTTGTGTACAAAAAATGCCATTGGTACGCCCCAGTTGCGTTGGCGTGATACACACCAATCGGGGCGATTCTTGATCATCGATTCCAAACGAGCACGACCCCAAACTGGAAAAAATTCAGTGTCAGCTACTGCAGAATTAGCTCGATTCCGAAGGGTATCTTTACCATCTAATATCGTTGGAGCAAAACGCGTATTTTTCGGCGCGTCCTTGTACGTAGGTCTGTCCATACCTATGAACCACTGTCTAGTAGCACGAAAGATAATCGGCGTCTTATGCCGCCAGCAGTGAGGATAACTATGTTTCAATTTATCTGATTTGAGTAACAAACCATTTTTTTTCAATTCATGGATTATTACTTTAGTAGCTTCCCAAACTGACATACCTCCTACAAGCGGTGTTCGCTCGTAAAATTTACCATTATCATCAACCGGATTGTCCACTGGCAAATCATATTTCTGACCGATAACGTAGTCATCAACACCGTGCGCTGGAGCGATATGTACCAGTCCTGTGCCCACATCAGTTGTAATATGCTCGCTACAGATAATGGGTACGGCACGGTCATCAAATGGATGTCTCAACTCGAGAAGGTTAAGTGCTGCCCCTTTACAAGTACCAAGTACTCCTAAATTTTCTAAACCATAATTAGCCAGACAATATTCAGCGAGAGATGAGTTTCTTAGAACTGGTTGTTTTGGCTTCTCGTCAACTGGAGATGACCTAATAGACTGTACTCCTGTACAGAGTTCGCTCGATAAAATTAGCAGCCCCTTGACGGTACGTACTAAGTGGTAATCATATTCTGGATGCACACTTACTGCTTGATTGGCAGATAAGGTCCAAGGCGTAGTAGTCCAGATCACTGCAAAAGCAGGCTCACTGATAACCGATATGCCCAGCGCTTGAGCAAGGGCGGCGTTATTCTTGATCGGAAACGCAACATCAATCGCTGACGAAGTCTTGTCCTCATACTCGATCTCCGCTTCCGCCAGTGCAGAGCTACAGTCAATGCACCAATTAACCGGCTTCTGTCCCTGATAAAGATATCCCCTTTTGTGGATCTTTCCGAGCGCACGGATAATACCAGCCTCGATCCGATAGTCCATGGTGAGATAAGAATTATCCCAATCCCCCAATACTCCGAGCCGGATGAAATCAGCTTTTTGCCGTTCCACCTGCTCCTGTGCAAAATTCCGACACAATTTTCGCACCTTGTCCGCTGGCAGGTTCTTGCCATACTTCTTTTCTATCTGGTGTTCGATAGGCAGTCCATGGCAATCCCAACCAGGTATATAAGGTGCATCAAAACCTGCTAGTGTTTTACTTTTAATAATAATGTCTTTAAAAATTTTATTAACTGCATGACCAATGTGTATATCGCCGTTGGCATACGGCGGGCCATCGTGCAGAACAAACTTAGGCCGTCCTTTGCAAACTTTACGGATTTTCTGATAAAGATTCTTTTTCTTCCAAGCCTTGAGCATCACTGGCTCACGCTTAGCGAGATCACCGCGCATGGGAAAAAGCGTGTTAGGCAAGTTAAGAGTTTTTTTATAGTCAGTCATGAAATATCATGTTAATTGACTGATTAGGATGATTTTAAGAAATAGTTCTTTGCATTTTCCACATCACGCCCAATTTGTCTAGTAAGTGCCCCCAAGTCTGGGTATTTCTCTTCGTCTCGAAGCTTGTGTAAGAAATTTACCCGCAAATGACAACCATATATCTCTTTTTGAAAATCAAACAAATGTACTTCAAGAACTGGTTTGCCGTTCTCATACATTGTAGGGCGTACACCCAAACTGGCTACGCCATATACTGCTACTCGTGAAGATAACTCGTCGGTACCATACACCTTGGCCACAAAGATTCCAGATAGCGGTGGCCGATTGTGCCTCAATTGAATGTTGGCGGTGGGATAACCGATTTTCTTACCCAGTTTGGCACCTTCGATCACACGCCCGCTAATGCTATAAGGCCTTCCCAGAAGAAGTTTGGCAAGCTCTAGGTCACCTGTCACCAGTGCTTCCCGCACCGCCGTACTCGAAACCCGTAGATCACCTAAGGTGTAACTTGGCATTTCCGCAACTTCAAAACCATGTTGTACAGAAAATGTTTTTAGCATGGCACAATCACCAGTACGATGCGCACCGAAACGAAAATCGTCACCCACTAGAATCCAGCGGACAGCAAGCCCCCGTTTCAGGATACGTACGATAAAATCTTCTGCGCTAATCGACGCAAAATTAAAATCGAAGTGACAAACCTGCACCCGTTCTACGCTTAATTCTGCTAAAAATTCTAGTTTTTCCCGAAGACTAGTAAGCCGTGTAGGTGCCTGATCCGGCGCGAAAAACTCGCGAGGATGTGGCTCGAAAATCATAACACAGGAAACAAGACCAAGCCGGGTAGCTGCTTTTTTCAGGCGAACAAGCATAGCCTGATGACCTAGATGCACTCCATCGAAATTACCTATAGTAATAGCAGTAGAATACTTAGCTTGAACGGGAGTTCCGCGAAAAACATGCATGACACAAAGCTACTCAAAAGGCCAAATTGTAGCCTGTTCAGGACAAACAGGTCTAGGTTTTAGCGACTAAATTTCTACGGAGAAATAATGGTAACTCTTCTCTGTTCTGAAATCAGCCTGAAATAGCCCTTCACGATAAAAATAACGACTTTACTTTTTTCATCACGATTTCTTGATCGATCAACTTGCAATTGGGTTCAAATGCCGAACTTGACCAAGTTGGACTTGAACTAATCAAGCAGGAATATGCATAAGTTTAGCATCACTATCCTTAAACATATCTCACCTTAGTGAGATATGTTCGTCTACATTATGGACAAAAATAATAAATACGCTATTAACCCTGGAAACCGGATTCCTATTGATCGCTTCCTTGGCCCTAGCCATTTTTGCCAGTTCTTAACTAGAAAAAAATATTCACCTGTGAAGAAGAAAGTATTTTACCGCATTACGTTTCCTCTCAGCCTGTGGCTACTTTGACACATTAATCTGTTGAGAGTAGGTTCGATAAGAAGAAAGGATTAAAGTTCTTACCCTTATACGGACTGGCAATTGCTGCCTGCTTTATTCGTATAAGCCTTGTTTTTTTAATAATCGCATTATCTTTTTCTGACAATATTATTTTTGTCGTATACAGTATGGATTGCAGTGAGGAATTAAGCTAGAAAAAATACTCCCCGCACCGAATATGAATAAAGACACAGTCATTTACCTAAATGACATACCTTTCCTAAATTTACTTGCCATAGAATAATTACATAGTGGCTGGTTATACTCTGTAATAATCTTGATTATTAATGTGCAAACGATTTAAAGAATATTAATGCGAATCCTGCACATCCTTGATCACTCTATTCCACTGCAAAGCGGCTATACCTTCCGCACTCTCGCCATTCTCAAGGAACAACGTGCTCTGGGTTGGAAAACCTTTCATCTGACGAGCCAAAAGCAGGGATACTGCAAGATTTCTGAAGAGGATATTGATGGTTGGAATTTCTACCGTACCCCAATCACATCAGGAGCTGTAACGAAATTACCCATCCTGAATCAAGCTTCTATAATTAATAGTCTGACTCGCCGTTTGAGTGAAGTGGTCAAAATTGTCAGGCCGGATATTCTGCACGCTCATTCCCCCGTACTCAATGCCTTACCCACTTTACGTGTTGCACGCAGCCTAAATCTACCGATCGTATATGAAATCAGAGCATTCTGGGAAGATGCGGCGGTAAATCACGGTACCAGCACAGAATGGGGGATTCGCTATCGTCTTACGCGTGCGTTAGAAAGTTATGCTCTGAAACATGTCGATGCGGTGACCACGATCTGTGAAGGATTGCGAAACGACATTCTAGGGCGGGGTATCTTGCCCGAAAAAGTCACTGTCATCCCAAATGCCGTTAACATTGAAAATTTTAAGGTAGACGAAAAACCGGATCTGCAACTTGCAATGGATCTCGGTCTCAATGGAAAATTACTACTTGGTTTTATCGGCTCTTTTTATGCATACGAAGGTTTAAATATTCTGTTGCGGGCCCTGCCGAAGATGCTGTCCCAAAATCCAGATATTCGAATTCTGTTAGTCGGTGGAGGCCTACAAGAAAATGAGCTGAAGGCTCTAGCAGGACAGCTGGGTATTAAGGATAAGGTAGTTTTCACCGGCCGCGTTCCTCATGACCAGGTTCAGCGCTACTATAATTTGATCGATGTTCTGGTTTACCCAAGACTACGAATGCGACTTACCAATCTAGTAACACCACTTAAACCACTTGAAGCAATGGCGCAAGGTAAGCTGCTTATGGCCTCAGATGTCGGCGGTCATTTGGAGCTTATCCAAGACGGAAAAACCGGTATTATTTTTAAGTCAGACAATCCAGATGAATTAGCAACCAAGGTATTAGATCTCCTTTCAAGATACGATAGCTGGCCTGCTCTGCGTGCCGCAGCACGGAACTATGTGGAAACAGAGCGTAACTGGTCAGCTAGCGTGGCCCGTTACAAAGATGTGTATGACTCCCTTGTTAATAAGGAAATACCAAGATGAAAACATCTGGCTTGCACATCGGATTGGTTGGACCCTTACCCCCTCCTTCTGGAGGAATGGCAAATCAAACACAACAATTGGCAAAATTGCTGCGTGATGAGGGCGTCTTGGTGGAGATAATTCAGGTTAACCGCTCGTATCGCCCACGATGGGTAGGAGGGGTAAAAGGAATAAGAGCAGTGTTTCGACTGGTCCCCTATCTAATCCATCTCTGGCAATGTGCAAAAAAAGTCCAATTATTTCATGTTATGGCCAATTCAGGCTGGTCGTGGCACCTCTTCGCTGCTCCGGCTATCTGGATAGCTAAAATCAGGAGAAAACCAGTTATTATCAATTACCGTGGAGGTGAGGCAGATGCTTTCTTTAACAAAGATTTTTCCTGGGTTAAACCTAGTTTGCGCCAAGCAAATGCTATCATTGTTCCTTCTGGCTTCCTCGAGGCGGTGTTTAGAAAACGTGGTTTTTCAACCAGTACCGTACCTAATATTATAGATTTAAGCCGTTTTTCGGTTGAGGCTGGCACTAGAGTTGTATCAAAAGCAGATTCTCCGCACATCTTGGTTGCACGAAACCTAGAGCTGATTTACGACAACGCAACAGCACTGCGTGCTTTTAGTATAGTTATAAAACTGTTGCCGGCAGCTCGACTCACTATTACCGGTTCTGGACCTGAGAGACAAGCCCTGGAAAATCTTGTTGCTAAACTGGGACTGCAAGACGCCGTCATTTTTACGGGGCAAGTGAATAACGAAGACATGGCAGCTCTTTACCAAAGTTCAGATGTCATGGTAAATCCCAGCTTGGTGGACAACATGCCCATTTCTGTGCTGGAGGCATTAGCCAGTGGGGTGCCAGTAGTAAGTACTAACGTCGGGGGGGTGCCCTATCTGGTAACACATGGCGATACAGCGTTACTGGTGCCCGTACAAGACCCAATAGCCATGGCAGATGCTATTCTTGTGCTGTTAAACGACCCAGCTAAGGCCCAGCAAATTAGGACAGCTGGGCTTAATGCCGTGCAGCGTTATACATGGCAAGAGGTGCGAAGCCGATTGTTAAGCGTATATGAAGATGTGCTAAAAAATCCGAGATAACTTTAAGACAGAACACTAGCAAAAGTCGATTCGTAAACAAAGAAATGGACTTATACACATCTCTTATATCTAGCGTACTTTTTCCTTTGCATGAACGCCTCAAAAAACATGACAGCGTTGAAGTGCGTAAGGAAATGGAATCTTCACAGTGGTGGGATGAGAAGCTTCTGAAGGAACTCCAGCTTTCCAAGCTATGCCAGCTTCTCACACATACCCAGACACACGTACCCTATTACCGAAAACTATTCGCAGAAATTGGATTTAAGGCGGAAAATATGCGCTCCATTACCGACCTCGCACGTATACCCTTCCTCGACAAATCAAAAATCCGTGCCAATACCGAAGCATTGAAATCCGAAATTGCTCAAGACCTAGCCAGTTTTAACACCGCTGGCTCCAGTGGTGAACCACTAATTTTTTACATTGGAAAAAAGCGCGTCAGTCACGATGTCGCTGCAAAATGGCGAGCCACACGCTGGTGGGGAGTGGATATTGGCGATCCAGAAATTGTTGTTTGGGGATCTCCCATCGAACTTGACGTACAAGATAACATCCGTATTCTTCGTGATCGGTTGTTTAGGACCAAGTTGCTACCCGCTTTTGAAATGTCC
>SMXG01000114.1 GCA_004356775.1 Betaproteobacteria bacterium
AAAAAAACTGGGGTATTAGTATTGTAAATGCCAAGTCTGAAGTCTGTTATGATTTTCGAGTAACAGTTTGTGAAACTAACTTGGACTCTAATGCTTCATACTTATTTTGATACGCTCATTATTGGCAGTGGTCTCGCCGGACTCACTCTAGCACTCAACCTGGCATCAAGCAAAAAGGTTGGTCTTATCACCAAACAGGCATTACTTGACGGTGCCAGTGGATGGGCTCAAGGCGGCATTGCTGCAGCGCTGTCGGAAAAAGATTCGCCTGAAGTCCATATCCGCGACACCCTAAGCGCTGGCGCCGGATTGTGCAACGAAAAAATTACCCGAAGCGTATTGGAAAATGGCCCACAAGCCATTCAGTGGCTGATCGAACAAGGAGTACCATTTACCCGTAACCAAGGTAATAAAACTGGCTATCACCTTACAAAAGAAGGCGGCCATAGTGTGCGTCGAGTAATTCACGCGGCAGATGCTACCGGGCAGGCAATACAACGAACGTTGGGTGAGAAAACTCGTACTCATACGAATATTACCGTACTTGAGCACCATATTGCCATCGATCTCATCACCAGCATAAAATTGGGTCACTCAAATAATGGCAACAAATGTTATGGCGCTTATGTGTTGGATAACTTTTCAGGCCAGGTCAACACCATCTCCGCACAAAATACAGTGTTGGCAACTGGCGGAGCTGGTAAGGTTTATCTCTATACTACCAATCCTGATACAGCTACTGGTGATGGCATTGCCATGGGCTGGCGCGCGGGTTGCCAAGTCGCCAACATGGAATTCATTCAGTTCCATCCTACCTGCCTTTACCATCCCCACGCCAAATCGTTCCTGATCACCGAAACAGTACGTGGCGAAGGCGGCCTACTGAAACTTCCAGATGGCAAGCGTTTTATGCCGTTGCACGATGACCGCGCTGAGCTCGCACCACGCGATATTGTCGCCCGCGCTATTGACTTTGAAATGAAAAAACGTGGTCTTGATTGTGTTTATCTCGACATTTCCCACAAACCCACACTTTTCCTGAAGAAACACTTCCCAAATATTTACGCCCGTTGCCTTGAACTAGGCATAGACATTACCCGGCACCCCATCCCGGTTGTGCCCGCTGCTCACTACACCTGTGGCGGTATTGTCACTAACTTAAACGGTAAAACCAACCTGGGCAATCTATATGCAATAGGCGAAACCGCACACACCGGACTTCACGGCGCCAACCGGCTTGCAAGCAACTCGCTGCTGGAGTGCCTCGTATTCGGACAAGCAGCTGCCGAGGATATACTTAATCAAACACCCTTACCTGCTGTAAAATTGCCGAAATGGGACGAAAGTCGAGTTACTGACGCCGATGAAGAAATCATTATCTCGCATAACTGGGATGAATTGCGCCGTTTTATGTGGAGTTACGTTGGCATCGTTCGAACCAACAAACGTCTGCAGCGTGCGCAACACCGTATTAAGTTGTTACATGAAGAAATCAATGAATATTATGCAAATTTCCGCGTAACTAGCGATCTATTAGAATTGCGTAATTTGGTAGACACTGCCGACCTTATCGTGCAAAGCGCTATGTTGCGTCATGAAAGCCGTGGGCTGCATTTTAGCTTGGATTATCCAGATAGCCAGCAACATGCGAAGGACACGATATTGAAAAAATAGCGCCCACCTAGCTTTTCCGCTTCTACCGCGTCCGTATTCGCAACCAGCTAAACTCCTATTGTGTATATTCCATATGTAAGAGTTCAATGCAAGCGAAATAAGCATCACTGTATAACTTGTAATACTTTAACATGAATGATAAGGAGTGAGCAGCGACCACAAATTCTATCATTCCTGACAATTAGCCATATAATTAGTGCTCTTCATCAGTCATACTTTTCCTGCATGAACCTAGCTTGGCAAACATACTTACAAAGTCACAATGCGGCCATTGAAGATGACTGCGTTGCTCACTATGGAGATGCCTCTACCGAGCTTAGAAGTACCCACTCCAAGACGATACTGGCTGACCTTTCACATTTTGGATTAATTCATTTCTCTGGCGAAGATGCTTCAACATTTCTACAGGGTCAGTTGAGTTGTGACGTTAGGAAAATCGATCCCTATACAGCTCAATATGGTAGCTACTGTACCCCGAAAGGCCGAATGCTAGCAAGCTTTCTGATATGGAACAATGGTGGCGAATACTTCATGCAAATACCAGCTACTCTGCACGTGACCATCGAGAAACGTTTGTCTATGTTTGTGCTACGCTCTAAGGTAAAGCTAGCGGATGATAGCAACATACTAGTACGCATCGGCATCGCCGGAAACCGTGCTGCAGAGGCGATAAAGGAAACTTTTGGCACGGCTCCCAGTCCTCATCTCGGTGTCATTTACGGTGAGCATGAAAGTATTCTTTGTCTTGCTCAAAACCGTTTTGAAATCATCGCTACGCCAGAACATGCACCCAAATTATGGAAGCATTTGAGAAAATATGCTGTGCCGGTGGGCAAATCCTGTTGGGAATGGCTGGAAATAAAAGCCGGAATTCCTATTATCACACCTGCTACTCAGGAACAATTTATACCCCAAATGGCAAACCTAGAAGCCATTGGCGGGATAAGTTTTCAGAAAGGTTGTTATCCAGGACAGGAAATCGTTTCCCGCACCCAATATCTGGGCAAATTAAAACGCCGTATGTATCTTGCAAATATACACACAGCAGAGCTTGTTACAGCTGGAGACGAACTGTACAGTGACGATATGGAAGAACAATCAAGTGGCATGATAGTCAATGCTGCGCCCTCGCCTGATGGTGGATATGACGTGCTAGCAGTGATACAGATAAATAGCGTCAAGGCCGGAAAAATTTATTGGAAGACTCTAGACGGCCCTACGCTAGAGATCATGCCACTACCCTATTTGCTGAAATAAAGCACCACATAACCAAATGACATCCGGTTGGCTATATTCTAAATAAGCTTACTCAATTCGCATTCTGCATTCATAGAGAAAGAAGCCAGATTATTTCTACTCTAAGTATTTCACTTAATATTATCCCGCTTCCACTATTTCATTATTCAACAAAAAGAACTGCTGCACTTCAGTTAGATCTCGTGTACGCTTCATTGGTGGAAGACTTTGCCAGATTCGTTTGCCGTAGGATTTAGTGATAAGACGCGGATCACATATCATCAACACACCACGATCAACTTCGTCACGGATTAGCCGTCCGACACCTTGCTTCAAATTGATGATAGCACGTGGCAGCTGATACTCCATGAAGGCATTGCGCCCCTCTTTGTTGATTTTCTCGATACGTGCTGAAAGCACTGGATCGTCAGGCGGAGCAAAGGGTAGCTTGTCTATCACGACTAGCGACAAAGCTTCGCCGCGCACATCCACCCCCTCCCAAAAAGATTGACTACCAATTAGTACAGCATTACCCATATTACGGAAATGCTCCAACATGTTGGAGCGTGATCCTTGACCTTGTACCAATAAGGGATAATCAAGTTGTTCACGTTCAAATAACTCCAATAATCTAGTATAAACTTGCTGCATTGCCCGTAGACTGGTACACAAGAAAAATGCACGACCATGACTAGCCTTTAATACTGGGAACGCAGCTTTTACTACGTTTTCTGTGTAATCATGGTGAGCAGGTTCGGGCAAACCAGTTGGCACATAAAGCAAAGCTTGATTAGCAAAATCAAACGGGCTTTCCCAGCAGACCGACCGTACCGTACTTAATTCTGGATTTAAACCCATTTCACTGCTGTAATGTGAGAAATCGCCACTAACTGATAATGTTGCGGAAGTAAATATCCACGCGCGCGAAGAAATGCTTAACTGTTTGTTAAATACTTCTGCAATGGATAGGGGCGTTACGTTGAGTTGCAACACATAACTGAATGTCTCTATCCAGTGCACGAACCCTTCTACATCCGCCTGGCTACCCCAGCGTGTTATGCTGGCGACGATTTCACGCGCTCGCTGAAAACAGTTCTCTAATCCTTCTGAGCGTTCAGCTTGGCCCTCCAGCATCGAGGTCAGCACAATGAGCCTTTCCAGCAACTCATCCAGCGCTTCTCTGAATTCAGGGTTTTGTATTACTGCAGACAACGATAAGCGAGTGTTCTCACCTTCGATAGTAAGGCGCAAATCACGTGCTGCTTTTTCCATTGCTGATGCAGCTTCAGGCAATGCAACAAAATCCTTGGCACACAGCAGTCCTTCAGTTTCGACTTCGTGCGCGAGTTCCAGTAACTGCCTGGTACTTACTGACTCGCCAAAGAACAGGCTGGCGGTTTCTGGCAACTGGTGAGCTTCATCAAATATCACCGTATTGCAAGCAGGAAGTAGCTCTGACAACCCTTCATCGCGTAGCATTACATCGGCAAAAAACAAATGATGGTTGACCACGACTACATCTGCTGAAAGCGCTTGTTTTCGTGCCTTCATAACGAAGCACTCCTTGTAGTTGGAGCATTCTGAACCAAGACAATTCTCTCGCGTCGAAGTCACTTGCTGCCAAATCGTAGAGTTTTCAGGTACTTCGCTCAAACCGCCCTTGTCGCCACTTCTGCTGAAACCTGTGTAGCGCTCAATCAACTTCAAATATTTCCTATCTTCAAGACTAGCATGCTCTTCTTGTAAAGTGCGCCTCAGATGATAATGACACACGTAATTGGCGCGACCTTTTAATAAAGCTACTTTTACTGGCACTTTAAGAGCCGCACGCACAATGGGAATATCACGATTGAAAAGCTGGTCTTGTTGGGTTTTTGTCCCAGTAGAGAGAATTACTTTGCCACCAGCTAATAGTGCAGGAACTAAATAAGCAAAAGTTTTGCCAGTACCAGTACCTGCTTCTGCTATCAGAATGTGATTTCTAGCTATAGTTTCAGCTATCATCTGTGCCATTTCCAGTTGCTGCGCGCGTACACGGTAGCCAGGTACGAACTGGGCAAGCGCACCGTCAGCGGCAAAATAGGATCCGAGATTGGACATGAAAGAAATTGGCAGAACTGCTAATTATGGTAGCTCAGTGTTTAAAATAAATCGATTCTAAAATAACGCGAATGATACCAGACACACACTACGTTTGTGCATCATTGATTGTTGTGCTTAGCTTCTGATTACGGTATCGGTGGAGCATTTTCGTATTGGATGAGTTTCGTAAGCAAATAGAATCTATAATCCGTCATGATCTAGGTATAGACGAGATTGGTAGTCAGTTCGACCGAACACTTGTGGCTTAACTTGTGGCTTATAGTACGCATTCCAGTCAAAACCCTCGCCCTTAATCATAGTGAGCATCGAAATAGGATTTATTCACTGAAATTTTCCTATATAGAAGTAATTACATATCACAAAATATTTTCGATGTATTAACGGATGTATCAACGTATCAACACAAAGGGTTTGTTCCCACTATTGCGGTTTAAGCCATTAGATTGAACGATATAGGAAGTATGAATTAGAAAGTATCCAAAAAAAGTAGCAAATTATTTTCTCAATTTTCGAATTTAGCATTAGTAATTTTTAAGCGGCTATAAGCACCATTATTTTATTGACATAACAAAGGGTTAACATAACGTTGCGCCTACTAGTGCTAGTCATGATCCCTAATTTATACGGATTTGGGCAAAATGTTGTAATTTTTAACCAGTGATTTTTAAGTTTCCACATTGCCTGACAAATTGCTTGACTTGAAGCACTCTTGTCAGCTAATCTGAGCGGGTTAATAGTCTGTCGGCAAGAAGAATTAGGGCACTAGATCATCAAGAGTCATCAAGAACTATAGGCCGACGCGCAGGGATTGATAGTCGTTGTTCATATTCAATGAAATAGGAGGGAATCAAAATGGCA
>SMXG01000115.1 GCA_004356775.1 Betaproteobacteria bacterium
GGGCGGGAAGTCAGTTTTCATGAAAATGGCACAGCTTGGTATTGGGTTAGGATTGGGCGTTACGGACTTTCGCGCTGTTTTTATCTTCCATGACAAGGCAACTCTGAATAAATTTATCAATGAGGGCTGGGAATTTGGAGCAAATGCCGATGCTGCGGCTATAGCTGGCGATAAAGGTGTATCTATTGGGGGTGAGGTCGTACTCGATGGCATAACAATTTATCAGTTAACGGAAAGCGGACTTGCACTTAGGGCCACAGTTAGAGGAACTAAGTACTGGAAAGATGATGATTTGAATTGAGTGGTACGCGTATATTTATCACGGAAATCGATGAGAAAAACGTATTAAGCCAGACCCAGTTGCCGTAAAGTTAAAAAAACGTAAACGTTTCATAATCACAACAAAATTTAAGCCCGACTTAGTGCCGGATTTTTTGTGCGTATACGAATATCCGCTTTTGGCACAAAGCAAACATTGGTAAATAGCAGATGTCAACTCAAAGTCATTCGGAACGTTGGACTTACTGACAGCATCTGACAGGAGATAATCTAATGAAAAAGAAAAAATTGCTTACGTCCAAAAAAACTGATATTAGCCGCCGCAAGGCCCTTGCCCGTCTCGGGTTAGCCGTCACGGTTGCGTATGCAATTCCCGTTGTAATGACTATTAGTCACGCTGAGGCCGGTGGTGGTTCTGGTTTTCATGGTGGCAGTCGCGGCGGCTCTCGTTTTCATGGGGGCAGTCGAGGTGGTTCCGGTTGGTTCGGTGGTAGTAGGGGCGGGTCCCGTTTTCATGGGGGCAGTCGAGGCGGCTCTGGTTGGTTCGGTGGTAGTAGAGGCGGATCTGGTTGGTTTTGGTGGTGGTAAATGTGGTTCTGGTTGAATAACGTCTGAGTCGATTTGGAGAATCCCTTGGAAGAAGGCACCCATCTACTCGACTTTGATGGGATGACCCAGTCCGTCGCATTAGTTGGCTGTACAAACTTGCTCGAGCTTTTTCCCAAGGTATTTCAAGGCTGGCACTATTCCTCACGTGACACCGCATCAACATTACCAGTTATCACGCTGCGTAAGCAAAATAATACCTATTCGCTTGAAGCAGCATGGTTGAAGCATTCTATTTATAGCAATAATAGTATCGACATTGTCTGTGCTTTTATTGCAGAGTTGTCTCAAGCCTATATACGATGTAATCCACATCAACTTTGCCTGCATGCAGCCGCCGCAGAGTTTTCGGGACGCCTAGTTGTATTTCCCAACAAATATCGTACCGGAAAAAGCCTATTGTCATCTTGCCTAGCAGCAAGGGGTACGCGAATTTTCTCTGATGATGTTCTGCCCATTGATATGGATAATGGGCTTGGACATGCACCAGGTTTCCAACCTAGACTCCGGCTTCCACTACCAAGAGATCTTTCTTCTCGTATCCTGAAATTCTTGCATGATCACCGGGGACCGGAAAATGATCATTACACCTATCTCAATTTTTCCGAGAAGGAGCTCGCCCCCAAAGGCTTGAAGTTGCCTATCGGTGCTTTCGTTGTACTGGAGCGTAGCATAGGTGTTAAAGCACAACTATGTGCTATCCCGGCAGACTTGGTTTTACGGGATGTGATTTGGCAGAATTTTGCTCGTGGGGCCGATTCTGCTAACATTTTGCAACGTCTGAGTTCTATGGTGGCTAGGGCCCAGTGCTATCGTTTGACTTATACCCACGCAGAAGCAGCAGCAGCTGTGTTGGAATCCTATTTTACTAGTTGGCCTTCTTGTGAAGAGCAGTTGGTTGCTTCAATGAGTAGCGTTGTGGGAACTACTTCTTCTGCCAAAGTTAAGATGCCCCCGATAGGATGCTACATGCGTCAACCCCAAGTCCACGAGGTTAAGCTCAACGGAAGCCGTTTCCTGGTAAACTCAAAGGGCGATGCCATCTACTACTTGAATCCAGTCGGCTCTAGCGTTTGGAAACTGTTAGAAGATCCTATGTCCTTAGACGAGATGACTAGAGTATTGTATAGCGCCTTTCCTGAAACAGAACAGGAGCAAATTCGTGCAGATGTGGCAGGATTGGTTAACAACCTTATCGAACGACAACTTTTGTGCCGGTCTGCATAGCAAAGACAAGTAGTAAAACAAATTTATAAGAGTAGTTTGTTACCAAGTTCTTGAATGTCCTCTTTTGGCACAAAGCAGACGTTCAAAGACAAACCAAAACTACAAGGTTCCATCTGAGTTATCCGTTATCAGATATAAACCCAACCGTTTGTATGCTAACTGAAGCCATAATGAATTCTAACGATAGATGTTAAGCTGCTGTTGTGGCGTTTCATCCTGCCGGTAATTGTTGTTTTGGTTGCGTTGTACTTAACTCAATTGCTAGCAGGCTACAAGTAGATTGTTAAACGTGCAAGAAACATTCTTTATTTTTAATAAGGATAATCACATGAAAAATATAATGATCGTATCTGCGATTGCCTTATATTTAGCTTCGAGTACGGTTTTTGCCGATGCAAGTTACGGAGAAAATGGATCCTCTGTGGGTAAGCCTGGGGACCCAAACAATGTGTCACGTAGCATTGTATTGCAAATGACCTTTAACCGATTTAAGCCTTCAAAAATAAACGTGAAGCGTGGCGAGACCATAAGATTCATTCTCAAAAACATCAGCAAGAAAAAACACGAGATGATGATTGGCACCATAGATTTCGCCTGCCCAAGGTATGGTCATTTCAAGGGGATGCGAGGCGAGATCAAGGTAGCGGCCAAATGAAAACATGGATATGCACGTAACTAAATAAAGGAATTCAAGTTTTGATCCTTGAAAGTTAAAGTGACAAAACCAATGTTATTGACATTATTGAGCGGTAAGAATACATTTTATTCTATGTATCGACGTAACAGATCATTCCTGCACCCATTGTTGCTAATGTTAATGTTGGTAGTGGGTCCGTTGCAGGCAAAAACTTTATTTGCGTGCACGAAAATTGAGAAAACTGATGAAATCGTCGTGCACCATACAAGCGACGTGACTAAGCATAATACGAGTTTGTGTAATGACCATCAGGATTGCATTAATTTTGATTTCGACAATATACTCGTTTTGGACCAGAATCCATGCTGTGAGCAATCTGTTGTCCTGAGTATCAATCAAGACCTTCAGCAAAACATGCCGAGTATTATTCGGTGGTGGAGTCAGATATTGATCCGCTCCAGATGACGGCCACAACGCTTGATCTATTCTTACCATCGCAAACTATTGCCGTATCCGTCGTACTTCCACGCATCAATTCCGGTCAATCCGGTTCTAATACCTACCTCATTACGCAACGTCTGCGTATCTAGCCACATCCGTTCTTGATTCTTGAGCTTCAGGCATCCTGCTGAGATCAGTACGCGTTGCATTTCCGATATTAGATGGCATGTGGTTGGAGAAGCAAATGGTCTGTTCTTGTGCATATTATGAAAATGTTAGTGAGAACCTAGAGCAATCGCAACGTAACAAATTCGATCATATTTATCGCCCACACTGGGATACAAAAGAAAGGATACGGACCTTCAGTTTTCAGCGAAACAGAATTGTGTGGACACTATTAGTAAGCTATTTATTCAAAAATGCTTATCCGTTTTCTTTCTATCCTAAGCTCAACGACTCCATACACTGTGATTATTTACAAGATACTACCCTTTTATGTTGGCATTTAGTGACGAGAGCATGGAAGTAAAGGAGAAGACATAATTGAAATCTAATTCTATTTCAAGACGTTCGTTATTAAAGGGAATGGGCGCATTAGGCATGTTGAAGGGACTAGAGAGTATTTTCCCCTCTTACGCTTGGACGAGCATGCCGAATGCCACAATTCAAACTCCTGAGATAAGTGGGAACGTAATTAATCTCACTATTGCCGAAACCCCATTTCGTGTCGACAACTTAAACGCAACTGCAATGACCGTTAATGGCACAGTACCAGGTCCCTTGATTCGCCTACAAGAAGGCCAGAACGTTACCTTAAAAGTTACTAACCACTTGAAGGAGGCTTCTTCGATTCACTGGCACGGGATACTGTTACCGCCCGGCATGGATGGAGTACCAGGAGTTAGTTTTGCAGGCATCGAGCCGGGAACAACGTTTGTATACCAATTTCCTGTCAAACAAAGCGGGACTTATTGGTATCACAGTCACTCAGGAGGTCAGGAACAATCTGGCGTTTATGCGCCAATGATCATTGATCCAATTGAGCCGGATCCAATCCAATACGATCGGGAATACGTAGTAATGCTTTCAGACTGGAGCTTCGAATCGGCTAAGCAAATGATCGCCAAGCTCAAGAAGCAATCGGATTATTTTAACTATCAGCAACGCACATTGGGTGAGTTCTTCATGGATCTAAAACAGAAGGGTTGGTCTGCTACGTTTGACAATTACCTGGCTTGGGCACAGATGCGAATGGATCCGACGGATCTGGGAGACGTGACAAGCCATGCCTATACCTATCTTATGAACGGACTCTCCCCCGCTACTAACTGGACAGGGATTTTTAATCCGGGCGAGCGCGTGCGCCTGCGTTTCATACAAGTAGGAGTGATGACCTTCCAAGACGTGCGGATCCCGGGTTTAAAGATGACGGTGGTACAAGCCGATGGTCAGAACGTACAACCAATCGAGGTGGATGAGTTTCGCATCGGACCGGCAGAAACTTACGACGTAATCGTTGAGCCGACGGAGGAACACGCCTACACGATTTTCGCCGAAACAATGGACCGTAGTGGCTACGCGCGTGGCACCCTGGCACCACATCCGGGTATGAGTGCTGCTGTTCCTCAACGGCGCCCGCGCCCACTTCGTACCATGGACGATATGGGAATGGATATGTCCGGCATGCAAATGAACAATATGGAGGCTAACGCTGAACACAAAAGCATGCATAAACATGGTATGGATATGAAAATAGAAAATCCGAAGCTACCAAGCGTCGAACATCACATACCTGGAATGCATGATATGGAACAGATGTCGGTACAGGTTAACCGTTCCGAGATTCCTGGCAGTACGCCCGTCAAACATGGTCCCGACGACCACGGCAC
>SMXG01000116.1 GCA_004356775.1 Betaproteobacteria bacterium
TATTTTTATTGTATCCGTGAGTAACTTAATTATTTTAAGTTATTAACTATTTATTTTATTGTTTTCTATTTTTGTACGCGCGGGATTTTCTTATTTTTTCCAGTTTTTGTTTAGTCTTGCTGGCTATATTCTGTCCTTCCATCTTTGCAAACTCCAGGAATGCCAGTGTTACAGGTGAAAGTTTTTTTTTCTTTGGATGAACTAGATACCAGTATCTATGAATCGGGAGTCCTTGAACATCTAGAATTGCAATAGGCCCTGATGTGCCTTCCAACGTGAGTGAATGCAACGAAAGTATCGATATACCCAGTCCTGCAACAACCGCCTGCTTAATCGCCTCAGTACTGGCAAATTCCATACGGGCAACAGGGATACGCAGCCCTTTGCTAGTTAATAAGCGGTTAATGGCATCACGTGTGCCTGATCCGGGCTCTCGCATAATGAAAGGTTCATCAAGAAGTTGCTTGAGTGGAATATTTGGTACCCCCACTAGTGGATGGTTACAACTTGCCATTGCCACTAATGGGTTCGGGACAAAACGGTGAGCTTCAACCTCGCTTTCCGGTGGCGGTTCACCAAGGATACAAAGATCATCTTCATATCTTGAAATACGCTCCAGTATGTGTTTCCGATTCTCTACTTTTAAAGAAAAATCGATCCCTGGATGCAATCGTCCAAACTGACCAAGCAGATGTGGAACTAGGTACTTGGAGGACGTGATAACAGCGAGTTTTAGAAGTCCACTCTTGACTCCTTTTATATCCGCTATTTTTGTTTCTAAATTAGTAAGATTATCAAATACCTCTTGACATACGGTATACAGTTCACGACCAGTCTCGGTTAGGTGGATACGAATTCCTACCTGCTCAAATAAAGGTAAACTAATAGTATCAGTAAGCTTTTTCAGCTGCATGGATACGGTGGGTTGTGCCAGATATAATTCTTCTGCTGCACGGGTAAAGCTACCAAGGCGGGCCACTGCTTCAAAAACCTGCAGCTGACGAAAAGTTATATGTCTGGCTAGTTCGCCTACTAAATTAGTACGTGTCAAAAAACAGCACTCGTGTATTTTTCATGGCATCTGATACTGAATAAGTACCGGTGGATACAAATCGGTACATAAAGTTTAAAATTCATATAACTCGTCTTATTGGTTAATTACATCATAGATCAGCAGATTTTAAAGTCCCCGCTATTCCCATAGATATTTATCTATGTAATACATCAGAAATATCTATTTCTTATAGTACTTCTTTTCCTTTATATTTACATCACGGTAATAGAATTTAATTTTAAAGCCGTGAATTTTTATTTAGCTAAATAACATATGCGGTAGTTAGATATAGTAGTGACGATAGATTGAACTGGATAATAATTAAGTCCGAAATTAAGCCCGATAAGGGTAGGATAATAAACGATTTAACTAGAAGTAGCTGTGTTTTATTGACAGATACTTATCAAGGTAGATTTTAATCGCAGGAGAGAATCAATATGGCAGTAAAAACATATCAAGCCGGTGTCAAAGACTATCGTAGTAGTTACTGGACACCTGACTATATTCCGCTCGACACAGACTTGCTGGCCTGCTTTAAGATTGTGGTCCAAGAGGGAGTCCCTCGTGAAGAAATCGCTGCCGCAGTTGCTGCGGAATCTTCAACAGGAACCTGGACAACAGTGTGGGCTGATTTGCTTACCGACCTGGATTACTATAAGGGTCGTGCTTACCGGATTGAGCCAGTTCCAGGTGATAACACGGCGTTCTACGCATTTGTTGCTTACCCTATTGATTTGTTTGAAGAGGGTTCAATAGTTAATGTATTAACCTCATTGGTTGGTAATGTATTTGGTTTTAAAGCTTTACGTAGTTTGCGACTGGAAGATATCCGCTTTCCGATTGCCTATGTTAAGACTTGCGGCGGCCCGCCAAATGGCATACAGATGGAACGTGATCGTATGAATAAATATGGTCGTGCTTTTCTGGGTTGTACCATAAAACCTAAGCTTGGTTTATCGGCAAAGAATTATGGCATGTCTGTTTATGAGTGTCTGCGTGGTGGTCTTGACTTTACTAAGGATGATGAAAATATTAATAGTCAGCCATTCATGCGCTGGCATCATCGCTTTGAATTTGTAACGGAAGCAGTTTTAAAGGCCCAGGCTGAAACCGGCGAACGAAAAGGGCACTTCCTGAATGTGACTGCACCAACACCAGAAGAGATGTATAAGAGAGCTGAATTTGCAAAAGAATTGGGTGCACCAATCATTATGCATGATTTTTTAACTGGCGGATTCTGTGCCAATACGGGTTTAGCAAACTGGTGTCGTGATAATGGCATGTTGTTACATATTCACCGTGCCATGCACGCTGTGCTAGATCGTAATCCCTATCATGGAATCCACTTCCGAGTATTAGCCAAGTGTCTAAGGCTGTCAGGTGGTGATCATCTACACTCCGGCACTGTAGTCGGTAAGCTGGAAGGTGACAGGGCTGCAACTCTTGGTTGGATTGATACCATGCGTGAATCATTTATTCCGGAGAATCGTGAACGTGGTCTTTTCTTTGATCAGGACTGGGGTTCTATGCCGGGGGTAATGCCGGTTGCCTCAGGTGGTATTCATGTTTGGCATATGCCCGCTCTGGTCAATATATTTGGTGATGACGCCTGTTTCCAGTTTGGAGGAGGCACAATTGGCCATCCATGGGGTAATGCCGCAGGTGCCACTGCAAATCGTGTGGCCCTAGAGGCTTGCACTGATGCCCGTAATCAAGGACGTCAGGTAGAACGTGAAGGGAAAGAAGTGTTAACTGAAGCTGCTCAACACTCGCCTGAACTAAAAATTGCTATGGAGACCTGGAAAGAGATTAAGTTTGAATTTGATACTGTAGATAAGCTTGATGTGAGTCGGTAAAAGATACTTTTACACAACTAAAAACAGAAAATAAGAGGTTATAACTATGGATGAAATCAGACCGTATAAAGCAACAGAACGAAAAGGCGAGACATTTTCATATTTGCCGCCGCTCACACCAGAAAAAATTCGTAAACATATTGCTTATATGATTGCTCAGGGTTGGAATCCGGCTATTGAACATACTGAGCCAGAAAAAGCATTCATGCATTATTGGTATCTTTGGAAGTTACCTTTTTTTGGTGAACAATCAGTTGAGAAAGTAATGGCGGAAATAGAAGCCTGCCACCGGGCTAACTCGGGGCATATTGTACGTTTAACTGGATTTGATAATTATACACAAAGCCGAGGTATAGTATTTATTGTTCATCAGGCTGGGCGTTAATTATCAATCAAGCTATACGATACTAAAATAATTTTTGAATTTTTTGGCAATAAATGAGTAATGTTATGTCAGGATCCAGTAATTCATTGAACGTTCAAACCGGACGAAATGCATCGCGCATGCGACGTACTCAATTAGTGAGTGGAAAAGCAGGAATGCCACCTGCGAAGGAGCGTGTACATGTGGGTCGGCCTAACGGTAGAAAAACGACTGTATCTGCTGACGCATTGCCATCAGAAACTGCTTCTTTAGCCGTCTCTGAATCGAAATTAAGTGTTGCCACAACAGAAGAGAAATCTAATCAGCAAGTAGTAACAGGCCGTGATGCATCACGTACTCGCCGTGAAGGATTAATTCAGGGTAAAGAAGGAATACTTAAACCTAAAACTTCTGTATCGACAACAAGCTCTGTCTCTTCAGATATTCCAGCAATACCGGTCATGGCTAGCGAGGGCCGGCTGGCAGCACAGGCTCTCAGAAACATGCGTGAAAGCAGAGGGCAAACCAAAGACATAACAAAAACGAGACCATGCGGACGTTTGCGTCGTAATGCCGATCCGGTTCAGTACCCACCTAAGGTGGCTGAAAGTAAAAGTTATGCTGGTCACAAAGTAACCGGGGTTAGAATCGGTCAGAAAGAAAATGTCACAGGTAATGAGCGTGGAGCAGCTTTGCCGGTAACCGGCAACCAGTATATTGGAAGAGAATCCGGTTACAATCCGCGTGAGGGAGGAATTAAAGTAGGTGCGAGTAAGACACCGGCAGGACAAGTTATAACGGGATCACAAGTACGTAGTAAGATAAACATTACAGGCGACGAATCCAATCCTGCTTTACGTATTTCGGGAGATTCAGATCAGGAGCTTGTTGATGATCTTTCACAGCGTAGCGAACAGGGAAGTTATTCGCAGATGCAGTTCCCGCTTCAGAACAATCCGCATGGGCATACCGTGTTTGGTGCCACAACGTGGGGTGATCAGCATGTAACGGGTTTGGATGTTGAACACAATTCGCGTGTAACCGGAGATGAGCAGGGCTTATGTGATGCAATTACCGGCACACCTTATGTAGGACCAAATCAGTTTCAAACCTCTTGTTCTGCTGAGGATGAAGAAAAGACGGAACGACGAATTTCATCAAAATTAGCATCAGCTAATTTTATTAGCGGTGATGTCCTGTCCAGTGCCGATCATGTAACAGGTACACAGCGTGGCAGTGAACATAACATAACAGGCACACCGTACTATAAAGCCGATCCTGCAGGGGATGAAAAAATGGATGTAATGGAACGTATTAAAAAAATAAACAATAGTTTCAGTGTGCACCCCCCACAACGTGAAAGTCAGGAACGTGTCGGTACAGACGCCGTCAATGCCCCGACTGCAGAAAGCCGGATTACAGGTACATTTTCTGCTGGTGAAGGTAAGATTACCGGCAATCAGGAATTTCGTTTTAATCCGAGACCAAAAGTTGAAACCATTGCAGACAAGTCGCGTGTAACGGGTGAAGGCCGCGTTGAGGGTAAAACTATCACAGGCAATGCCGCCTGGATATCAAAAGATAATGTTACCGGTACTGAGGGACATATTGCTGCTGAACGTAATCCCAGCCAGCGTAAAGGTGATTCGCATGCCTGGGCTGGTGCAAGAAAGTTTAAAGATAAAGGTACTCATCCTGAGCCTACGCATCATGTTACAGGAATGGTCGGTTGGATACCCAAAGCTTCTGTTCCCATTACTGTGTCTGGCGGGGGACAGGGTTAATAAATTTTTATAGCTAATAAGATGATTAAGTCATTATCAATACAATGAAAATCTGTCAAGTAGAAAAAACATTAGTAGCTACTGCACGTATTGGCCAGCTTGGTACCCGTCGTTTGCTGGTGGTTAGAGAAAGAGATAGTGGCAGCAAGCAGGTGGCAGTTGATCCAGTCGGATGCAAGGAAGGTGACTGGGTCATAATTGTAGGCAGCTCAGCTGCCCGATCTGCGGCAGGCAGCAATGAGTATCCAAGTGATTTCACGATAGTTGGCATTATCGATTATTGGGAAGAAGAATCGAAAAGCGGAAGAAAGAAATAATATAAATGGATATACAACGTGTAGTACGAGATCTGGTCACAACAAAACGTAATTTTTGGTTAGCTTCCAAATCATTACGTGTTGTTGAAAATGCTTCAGGCAAATTGGAGGTTGCACTGGATCCTGTCGGCTGCAAGCCGGGAGATTTCGTCATCACTATCGGAACATCAGCTGCAAGATTTGCTACTGATAATCCAAAGATCACCACTGACCTTACTATTGGCGGAATCATTGATCATTGGAGCGAAGAAGATTGGTAAATTCAGCAAGAAATAAGCATTCCGATATTTATGCCGAGGTTTATGATAAACATTAATTGATGTAACGATGTTAACTTTGAAAGTAGGAGGATAAAATGGCAAGCGAAAAAATGGGAATAGCATTAGGGATGATAGAAACACGTGGTCTGGTTCCGGCGGTTGAAGCAGCTGATGCCATGACCAAGGCTGCAGAGGTTCGTCTCATTGGCCGGCAGTTTGTTGGCGGTGGCTATGTCACGGTTTTAGTTCGCGGAGAGACGGGTGCTGTCAATGCAGCAGTTCGTGCCGGTGCTGATGCTTGTGAACGTGTGGGTGACGGTTTGGCTGCCGCACATATTATTGCGCGTCCGCATACTGAAGTAGAACAGATACTACCGGTTAAAGCATCGGATGTATCACGTCCTGAGCGGATGTAATTGGTTAGTGATATAACCTAATCGAAGCTAATGTGGTCGAACACTGCTAATGCTAAATACTACTGAAAAAGTTTGTATTTCTGTAGTTAGTTATTAAACTATAATTTCAATAACAGCTATAAGTCTCATACAGGCTATTCGAATCGATAACTAATAGATGTATTTGTAATCGAAAAAGTAGAATCGGTTCAGTTTTACAGCATTATTCCAGTTGTCCGGTTCCAATCAAGTTTCGTGTCAATTATATTTACTGCATTTTTAATGTATCAGGAAACAGTCATGGATAAAGACACAGAACAGCTCTGGGTTTGCAAAGACCGCCCGCCCAGTCTATTCAGACGACTCCAATTTGATAGTTATAACAATCTTCGTATCTTTCTTGATCGTCTGGCTGACTTATCTAAGGAAACAGAATATTACCCGGATATTAGTTTTGGGTCAGACTATGCAAATATTACCGTATACGCTAGTAACGACAAAGTACTAAGTGAAGAGGATAAAGCATTTGCGCAACGTGTAGATGAGCTAATTGATCCCATTTAGGCTACATACATATGGATATAGGAGTAATTGCAGTTGCAAACCAAAAAGGAGGAGTCGGTAAGACAACCTTGGCTATGAACATGGCTGCTGGTTTGACGCGCCGGGGAAGCTGCATTGTAGTTGATGCAGACCCGCAAAGATCAGCTACTATGTGGACAGAGCTTTCTGATTCACTGAGGGAATTTCCAGCTAAAGTAGTACCGGCAGAAGATGAAATAAAAAAACAGATAATACAATTACAGACCGAATTTGATTATATCGTAATTGATTGCCCGCCCGAGATTAAATCAGATTCTACTATAAGTGCAATGGAGATTTCTCAGGTACTGCTGATACCTTTATTGCCATCACCAATGGACTTGTGGTCGAGTACCCGTATTGAGGAATTAATAAAACGGGTACAGCAAGTAAATCCAACAATATCAGCATTTGTTGTACTCAATCAAATTGAACCCAGAAGTGCAATGTCCCGAGGGATGGATGGTGCATTACAGGAAATTGATATTCCTGTATTGCGTCATCGACTGAGCCGCCGTGCAAGTTACCGGACGGCAGCTTTAGAAGGATGTAGTGTTTATGATCTTGGTTATCGTGGACAGGTCGCATCTGAAGAGATTGATAATATTATTGATGAGCTAGCCCAATGAATAAAAAGATGTTTGCTGCAAAATTAGCTGCCAGTACACGTAAAGCTAAGAATATATCTACAAAATCAGCTGCCAGTATGCGTACAGCTGAGAAGATAATTTCAAAAGCTATACCAAAATCCACATCATTAACTGAATTGGCATATCAGAATGATTTGCTGAACCCTGTTGATCTGGAACTTTTCTGGAAAAAAAAATATTTGGTACGTATCTGGCCTGACTGAATGTGAGTGAAAAAGGAGAAATATCGATATGAGTAGCAATATCATAAAATTTTCAAGAAACACGGAAAATGCGCCAAAAAGTTCTGTATCTACACAAACTGTAGCTTTTTCTCATTACAATAATATTTCAGCTCAATTACCTGTAGACCCTAAAACTGGTGA
>SMXG01000117.1 GCA_004356775.1 Betaproteobacteria bacterium
GTTTAAACAGAAATGGAACGATCACAAGAACTATGATGAATGCCTAAGCTTAGTCCCCGATTCAAAGGAGTGCAATACTACAAACAGCCAATTTAGTTGCAACTTTATATGAGATGGAGATTTGTGGTTCCACTGATTCTTTCAAAACACTCGTTATTCGCACAGTCATTGTTTACATCGAAAATTAGTCTTGTAAGGGTTATTCTCGCTTATTTCCATCTTGCCTGGGTTTAATAATTTTACAGCGATAAATTGGGTTATTTTTATTGGGTGTTAATCGGATGTTATTTATTTTAATACCAGTTTTTTGAATCGGCGTGTTTCATTTTTGGCTGCTAGGAGAATTGTGGGGAAGCGACAACCAGTTTACAATAGAAAGAGTATGTTAATAGCCCCTCCATGCAAAACATCAATCTAACGCATCATTTTCTGATCGCCATGCCGGCCATGGAAGATGCTTGTTTTTCCAAGACGCTTACTTATATCTTTGAGCACAATGAGCAAGGTGCTCTGGGTATAGTGATTAACCGGACTGTTAATTTGACTTTGGAGAATTTATTCGATCAGCTTGAAATTCCTTGTACAAACTCACTTCTTAAAGGGCTGCCGGTATTGTTTGGAGGTCCGGTACAGCTAGATCGCGGTTTTGTTCTACATCAGCCAGCGGGTGAGTGGAAATCTACCCTATCGGTGAACCATGAATTAGGGTTTACTACTTCGCTTGATATTTTGCAGGCGATTGCCAATGGAGAGGGCCCAGGGAAAGTATTGGTTACGCTAGGGTACTCAGGATGGGCGCCAGGTCAGATTGAGCATGAACTAGCTCAGAACACCTGGCTCACAGTGAGTGCTTCGCCTAGTATTATTTTTGAGTTATTGCCGGATGAACGATTGCCTGCAGCGATGCGATTGCTGGGCATAGATTTTTCCAGTTTGTCAGGTGAAGCAGGGCATGCTTAAGAATGGTGTATTTAATTAATGGTTAACCATTTTATTTATGCAAGATCGACAGCATTTGGTGCTTAAAGCAGAGCATCGCCTTGTTGGAACTGTTTTGGCTTTCGATTTTGGCGAGAAGCGTGTCGGTGTGGCGGTGGGTGATCTAGGGATGGGTTTGGCGCATCCACTTGCTACTGTGAGTGAAGGGATTACAAAACGGCGCTTCGACACCATTACCAAACTAATTGAAGAATGGAAGCCGGTGCAGTTGGTGGTAGGGTTACCCACTTATGCTGATGGAAAAGATCATGAGCTAACCCGTCTGAGCAGGCGTTTTGCGCGGCGCCTGGAAGGCCGCTTTGGTATTAGTATTAAGCTTGTGGATGAGCGCTATACTTCCATTACTGCCAGCGTGAAGTTGCGGGAAGCGGGTATCAAAGGAAAAAAACAAAAGCTAATATTAGATCAAGTGGCTGCTCAACAGATACTACAATCTTATTTTGATAGTTAATATGCACCTACCTGATGCAGAGCAATTACTTGCTGACCTAGCTGAGAAAATACGGCCAGATGTTACCAAAAACACTGTGTTGGTTGGCATTTACACTGGCGGAGTATGGTTAGCGGAGCGACTGCACCAGATTTTGGGACTTACACTTCCTCTTGGCGCTTTAGATGTTTCATTTTACCGAGACGATTTTGGCCAAATTGGCCTACATCCTCAGGTCAAGCCTTCTAACATTCCGTTCGAAGTGGAAGGCCGTCATATCATACTGATAGACGATGTGCTCTATACTGGGCGTACCATTCGTGCTGCTACCAACGAATTATTTGACTATGGGCGACCTGCTAGCATTCGTCTTGCGGCCCTAGTAGACCGGGGCGGGAGGGAGCTGCCCATCGCTGCCAATTATGTCGGAGCGACGATCGTTTTGTTAGAGGATAAAATGCTGGCGCTAGAACAGAGCAATAACGGAAAATTGAGTCTGAGTTTATATGACAAAATACCTCCGGGATAATGAATAATAACCCGCAGTTAAATAAAAATGGTGAATTGCAACATCTCCTTACTACTGAGGGGCTTCCTGCTTCCATTTTATTAAACATACTTGACACCGCCGAATCTTTTGTCGGGGTCACCGCGCGTGACATCAAAAAAGTGCCGTTGCTACGCGGTAAATCCATATTCAATCTGTTCTTCGAACCCAGTACCCGCACTCGCACTACATTCGAAATCGCCGCCAAGCGGCTATCAGCGGATGTGGTAAACCTCAACATCGCAGCCTCCTCACAATCTAAGGGAGAGACGCTGCTGGACACAGTGAACAATCTTTCTGCAATGCATGCTGATATGTTCGTTGTGAGACATTCACAAAGCGGCGCAGCTCATTTGATAGCACGCCATGTACGACCCGAAATTCACGTCATAAATGCTGGTGACGGACGTCATGCACACCCTACCCAAGCCTTGTTGGATATGTTTACCATTCGTCGTTACAAACGTAATTTTCGTAATCTACGCGTGGCCATTGTTGGCGATATTTTGCACTCACGCGTAGCGCGCTCACAAATTCATGCGCTAACTACTCTAGGGGTACCAGAAGTACGGATAATTGCACCTAAAACCCTATTGCCGGCCAAAGTCGAGCGCCTCGGTGTGCACGTGTATCACGACATGGCGCAAGGACTAAAAGATGTAGATGTGCTGTTGATGTTACGTTTGCAAAATGAGCGTATGTTAGGTGCTTGTCTTCCTAGTTCTGAGGAATATTTTAAGCATTACGGACTTACGCAGGAAAAACTAGCTTTGGCTAAACAGGACTCTATCGTCCTGCACCCTGGTCCAATGAACCGTGGCATCGAGATCGATTCAGCTGTAGCCGACGGAAAACAGTCGGTAATTCTGCCACAGGTGACTTTTGGTATTGCAGTTCGGATGGCTGTAATGACAATTTTGGCAGGGAACTGAAATTATTAATGAATGCAGAACCGTGGGAGTACCGAGTAAGGTTTTTTTTATGTTTATTTCTAAAAACTAAAATAGAATTTTATGAGGATCCTTATTAAAAACGGACGGGTGATAGATCCACAAAATGGTATGGATGCTATCAACGATGTATTTATCATTGCTGGAAAGATCGTTGCTATAGGTGCTGAGCCTGATTGTTTTCAGGCCAACCACGTAATAAATGCAAAAGGGTTGGTAGTATGTCCCGGTCTAGTGGACTTATCAGTGCGGTTACGTGAGCCAGGTCTTGAATACAAAGCCACGCTTGAATCTGAAATGAGAGCAGCAGTAGCGGGAGGGATCACTAGTCTTGCATGCCCTCCCGATACCGATCCGCCGCTAGACGAACCGGGGTTAGTGGAGATGTTAAAGCACCGCGCTAAGAGTCTGAACCAGGCTCATGTTTATCCCATTGGTGCTCTAACTCAGGGCTTGAAAGGCGAGCGGTTGACAGAAATGGCCGAATTGTACGATGCTGGCTGCGTCGCTTTTAGTCAATCCGATAAACTACTTCTAGACACGCGAGTTATGATGCGGGCAATGCAATATGCTTCTACCTTTGGTTTTAGTGTTTGGTTGCGACCTGAGGATGTAAGTCTTGCTAACAGCGGGGTAGCCCATGATGGTGAGGTGGCTACCCGTTTAGGCTTACCAGCGATTCCGGTATGCGCGGAAACCATTGCCTTGTCAAATATTGTCTTAATAGCAAGGGAAACTGGCGCTAAGGTTCATTTATGCAGAGTTTCCAGTGCAGAAGGGGTCGCCATGCTACGTGCTGCAAGACAACAGGGCTTGCCTATCACTTGTGATGTGGCAGCCAACTACATACATCTTACCGAAATGGACATTAATTTCTTCGATTCTAATTGTCACCTTGTTCCGCCATTGCGTGGTTTAAGTGATCGCGACGCGCTACGTGCTGGTTTGATGGACGGCACGATAGACGCGGTATGTTCCGACCATGCGCCAGTTGATGAAGATGCGAAATTACTACCTTTCGGTGAATCTGAGGCTGGTGCCACTGGTTTAGAATTGTTGTTGTCGCTTATATTGAAATGGGCGGAAGAAATGAAGATTCCGTTGATAGTGGCGTTATCTAAAATCACTTCGGGTCCCGCTAAAATACTTGGTGTGAAAGCTGGCCATTTGTCTCTAGGTACAGCCGCTGACTTGTGCATTTTCGATCCGGATCAATACTGGAAAGTCGAAGCGAAGACGCTTGTAAGCCAAGGTAAGAACACACCGTTCCTTGGCATGGAATTGCAGGGAAGGGTAAAGTACACTTTGGCAGATGGCATCATCGTATACGAAGATTGAGCTTTAATTCGAGTCATACATTTTATCCGTAGCCGATATATCTGAAACATATCTGGATCAATATGATTAACCCTTTGCTCGATTTTTCTGGTCTGCCGCGTTTTGCGGATATTCGAACTGAACACATCACCCCAGCTGTGGAAGAATTACTGGCCCGTGGCCGTTCCATTGTTGAAAAGGTAAACTGCGAAGCCGCTGTACCGACTTGGCAGAATTTCGTGCAGCCAATGACAGATGTCCATGAGCACCTATTTCGTACCTGGGGTCAGGTAGCCCATTTAAACGCAGTAATGAACAGCCCAAAATTGCGTGAGGTGTATAACACCAATTTACCAATAATTACCAAATATTACGCTGAGCTAGCGCAAAATCAGGCTTTATTTGAGAAATTCAAAAAACTTCATGATAGCAGCAAATTTAAGTGCCTGAGCGATGCCCAAAAAAAGATAGTCGAAAATGAATTACGAGATTTTCGCCTGGGTGGTGCGGAATTAGAGCCAGAGAAAAAGAAGCGCTTTCTCCGTATTCAAGAAGAATTATCTACACTTTCTTCAAAGTTCAGCGATAACCTACTAGATACGACCAATAGTTTTATGTTGCATACAGAAAATGTAGAAGACGTATCAGGTATCCCGAATGATGTACTTCAAACAGCAAGAGAAACAGCTGAAAAAGATGGCGATTCTGGATGGAAATTTACGCTGCACGCACCTTCTTATCAGCCGATCATGCAGTATGCTGACAACCGGGAGTTACGTAGAAAAATGTATCACGCTTATTCTACACGTGCTAGTGAGTTCGGAATATCTGATCATAGTTCTAGTAGCGATACTGATTGGGACAATACTCCGCTCATCTACAAGATACTTGAATTGCGCAAGGAGGAGGCACAGATACTTGGGTTTGATTGCTACGCTGAAGTGTCACTTGTATCAAAAATGGCTTCCACGCCAAAGCAAATTCTGGATTTCCTTGTTGAGCTGGCTACTAAAGCTAAGCCCTATGCTAAGCTTGATCTGGAAGAATTATGTCGGTTTGCCTCTGATTATTTAAGGCTGAATAAACTTGAATCGTGGGATTTGGCATATGTTAGTGAGAAACTACAGGTTGAGCGCTATGCATTCTCCGACAAGGAGGTAAAACAATACTTTCCTGAAACAAAAGTACTGTCGGGGATGTTCAAGTTGGTTGAAAATCTTTACAGTATTAGTATCACTTTAGCGGAAGAGACACCGAACGTTCAATTTTGGCACCCAGATGTAAAATTCTTCAACATCAACGATACTGACGGAAAATTAATAGGACAATTTTATGTTGATCTATACGCGCGTCCTAGCAAGCAAGGTGGCGCGTGGATGGACGACGCTATTACCCGCAGGCGAGTTGAGACTGCAGAGCATGATATACAAACGCCGGTGGCATATCTTAATTGCAATTTTGCAAAGCCAATCAGTCTCAATGGTCAACTGCGGCCCGCACTTTTCACCCATGATGAGGTCATAATACTATTCCATGAATTTGGTCATGGCCTGCATCACTTACTTACTCAGGTGGAAGAACTAGGCGTGTCTGGCATCAACGGAGTGGAATGGGATGCAGTGGAGTTGCCTAGTCAGTACATGGAGAACTTTTGCTGGGAATGGGAAGTATTGGCTAATATGTCACAGCATGTTGATAGCGGTGCACCACTTCCCCGAGAATTATTCGACAAAATACTTGCTGCAAAAAATTTTCAGAGCGGCCTGCAGACCTTACGCCAAATCGAGTTTTCACTATTTGACATGCATTTACATTACGATTTTAATCTGGGTGAAGGGAAGTCGGTATTGCAGTTACTCGATAAGATTCGTGAGCAGGTGGCGGTTATTATTCCGCCGGAGTTCAATCGATTCCCCAATAGTTTTACACACATCTTCGCGGGTGGATACGCAGCGGGTTATTACAGCTACAAATGGGCAGAAGTACTGTCTGCTGATGCTTATAGTATGTTTGAGGAGAGCGAGGATGGGGTGATGAATGAGAAGATCAGTGCACGTTTTCGTGATGAAATTCTTGCTGTGGGCGGGAGCCGAACAGCGTTAGAGTCGTTTATAGCATTACGTGGGCGGGAGCCTAAAATAGATGCATTGTTGCGTCATTGTGGCATGGCGGTTAAGTAACTGACTAGGGGTAAAATGATTATAATTGTTATGTAGAACGGGAGAATTTGATGAAAATAACATATACCCTGATCCTCTTGCCATTTGTTCTAGTAGGAATTGTCGGTGCAGCAGAGATGTATCGCTGGGTGGATGCCAATGGAAAGGTGCATTACACTGACACCCTGCCACCACTTACTGCGAAAAGTGTACAGAAAAAGGTATTGGGAAATCAGGCAGGAGAAGCGCAAATGCCATATAGCCTGCAACAGGCCATGAAAAATTTTCCAGTGACTTTCTATAACAGCAAGTGCGGCGAGCCATGCATCAATGCAATAGAACTTCTAACGAACCGTGGTATTCCGTTTTCAAAGAAAAACCCTGGGAATAATCCCGCCGATGCGGAGGCTCTAAAAAAGGTTGTTGGTGGGGAGCTGGTAGTGCCGGTTCTAGTTGTTGGAAACGATATACTAAAAGGATTTGAGAAGGGTAGCTGGAACAGCGCACTTGATCTAGCGGGGTATCCCAAGAGCTCTCTTTTGCCGAAATCATTCATCAGGACAGCTCCAACAGCGGACTAACCATCGTCGGAAGCAGTTACCCCGCTACAATAATTCCAGAAGCTATAACAATAAGAGCAGATGAAACAAAACTGGTTCTCGATAGGAAGCTGCTAACGATTCTGTTATTGAAACTCGATATACTAAAAAAATTACTAGGACTATAGATTAGGATGAATTCAAAGTAGATGCATTTGCAGGCGTTCTACATTACTATTATTTCTGAGGTTCCTCTAGGGTCGTACTCGTTCTGCGGCGCAACCAGAAAAAAGTAGCAATACCACTCACACCCAGCAACAGCACAATTCCTATCGTACCAATACCGGAATGCCCGCCGCCTACCTGTATTGGGATGCTGACCGCTGTGCTCATTTTGCCAGCTTTTTCAGTTTCCAGTAACAGGTTATATTGGCCCAATTCTTTCAAGTTTACCGCAATCGTAATACTTCCAGATGGATACAGCTTGGCAGGCTCAAACATGATCGTAGTTTCATCGGCTTGACCTTCCATCATTAAGACTAAGCGCATAGCAATCGGTATTTCACGAGATTTAGTACCTTGAAGGTCCACTGTTAAAATATGTTCACCGACTTCTGGTACGTGATCACAATAGGCATGTGAGGGAGGAAGGGCACCCTTTGGCTTTTCATAGGCGCGGAATGAGACAGGAAAAGATCCTGTTTTTATAGTACAGTCTCCACTCTTGTGGCCCTCATGGGCAAGCATTAGTTGCGCATAGGCTGGTAGCGCTACAAGCGCTAGTAGCGCGGTCCACCCTAGACGCACAACCCACCCAAACGCTCTGCTCATTGTGTCTCCATATATATTTTGAATTGTTGGTTACTAATTTACTCAGCTATTTTCCCGAGTAATTTTATCCGGTAATTGTATAACAAATAAATCAAGAATAGGAACGATGTTTAGGTACGAATTGCACCAAAATATAGGCAACCAACAAGCAACCCTAATATGATAATGAGGGTGACGCAAATACCTTGAAAAGATCATCAATCTTATAGTAAGACCACGAGAGGGAAAACGTTTATTTTAAGCTAGTGTTGCGTAATTATATATTTTCCGTTGCAAAGTATCATTTGGATGGCATGGGGTTTAAGCACCAAATTTCATGTGATGTGCTCCAAATATAGTTAAGCGCACTTATCAATTTCAGATGCATCTAAATGGCTATTGCCTGTATTTAAATATGAGATTAAATATGGGATTAAGTACGTTTAGTTGTGAGTGCCTGTGCTGCTTTTGACCTAGATGGGCGGCCAAGGAAGGCACAAATGAAATTACCGGCAGCAATCAGCTTATCAATACTCACACCGGTGTTTTGATTCCTAAGCCGTTCAACATATAGAGCACATCCTCTCTCGCCACATTCCCAGATGCTCCAGGAGCATAGGACAATCACCCAGGCCTGCCACAGAAGAGTCGAGTATATCTATCCGCATTCCAGCGCAGCGTAGGCACTGGCTAGCACCTGACCGTATGTATCGTGAAAATGTCCAGCGAGTGTTTCTATTGGAACCTTTTTTGTCACTACCTCGAGCATGTTTATGGTTTTTCCCGGTGTACCCATACCAACAGTGTCTCCGAGCGAAATTTCATAGCAGCCCATACTTAACAATTCTGCAGCAATTTCTCCACCTTGCCAAGTTGTACATCGCCTTCGTATGGACAACCCAGGACGCAGGAAATATATCCACGCACACGAACATGATTGTTCTGTGCCGCTACACATATTTCGCTAAATTGTGCCAACCCTTCTGATATAGAGCAGTTGGTATTTTTCTTTGAGAATGTTTCACTGGCAGCGGAGAATACTGCGATTTCATCGACTCCAGCCGCAAGTGCTGCA
>SMXG01000118.1 GCA_004356775.1 Betaproteobacteria bacterium
GTGTTTTCCCATTGCTGGGCGTGCTTGGCGTTACGCCAGCCGCTACGCTTAGATTCGATTAGTTCCAGTGCGCAGTCTTTAAACGTCTTGGCAGTGGGATCGCGTTTAACCCGTACCAGTGTCCGCGGGTCTCTACCGTCAGCCATTGCTGTGCGCATTTTGCCTGCTAGTTCCCGCGCTTGGACTAAGGTGCGTTCATTCCTTGAACCTATGCCTAGCTCAGTAACCTTGCCATCAACCTTTCCCTTGCCACCTGACTTGTATCGAAAAACCCAACTTCTTGCTCCCGTGTCCTTCACTCGTAAGTAAAGGTTTCCACCATCAGGGTGGTTTCCCACTTTAAGAGTGTCCACTTGTCGAGCTGTTAATCGGTTGAGTTTTTTCGCCATAATGCACTTACAGTTCTTACCTCCGTTCTTACCTCAAAACAAGGATTAAGGAGAATTATGGTGAACGATAACGCACACGTCAAGCTATAAAATGGCTTTAATAAAGGTTAATATAGGGTAATTGTGAGCGAGGGCGAACGTTGGTTCAGTGGACGCTGTATCCGCCAAATACATTGGAAATAAAAGAAACTTCATTAGCGTTAACTACTCATGAAGGTAAGATATTACCTATCAAATAAACATTCCCTCTTCACTTGCCTAGACTTGATTAAGGAATTCAATATGTCGCTGCAAAATTACCTTAATCGCAATATTTGTAGTTACGCTCCTCACACTCCCGTGCCATCTGTTGTGCTTGTTCAATTTGTGCAGGGGTCATTCCTCGGGAAATTGAAACTCTCCATTTTTGTGCATTACTATTCCCCTTGTTTTCCGCTAGATTAAACCGCATATGTGCCCGTACATGGTCTTGTTCTACTCCTTGGCCATTCGCATACATCCAACCAAGGGCATATTGTGCTGATGCTAACCCTTGCTCTGCCGCAAGTCGATACAATCTCGCTGCTTCTTCGTAGTCTTGGGTTGCACCTTTGCCATTAAAAGTCAGTAAACCAAGGTTATATTGTGCAAGCCCATTCCCTTGCTCTGCAGCCATTCGATACCATTTCGCGGCCTCTTGGTAGTCCTGGGTGACACCTTGGCCATTAGCATTTAGCAAACCAAGATTGTTTTGTGCAAGTGCATACCCCTGTTCCGCAGCCAACCGGTACCACTTCACGGCTTCCGAATAGTCTTGATCTACACCTTGTCCACGTCTGTACAGTAAACCAAGGTTATATTGCCCATTGGCATTTCCCTGCTCTGCAGCTAGTCGATATAATCTTTCTGCTTCCTGGTAATTTTGAGCTACACCTTTGCCACGCCTAAATAGCAAACCAAGGTTATTTTGCGCAAATGCATACCCTTGCTCCGCAGCTTGTCGATACCACTTCGCGGCTTCCTGATAGTCCTGAGTGACACCTTGGCCATCCTCATACAACGATCCAAGGTTGTTTTGTGAAAATGCGTTCCCTTGCGTCGCAGACAAGAGATACAATCTTGCTGCTTCCTGAAAGTCCTGAGCTACACCCTGGCCATTAAAATACATTACTCCAAGAATATTTTGCGCAGATCCACTTCCTTGTTCTACCATGGGACGAATTAACTTTTCTGCTTTTTCAAAATCACCCGTAAAATAGGCACGCTTGGCATCTGATAGCTTGGCATCTGATAACATATCAGCCACTGACTGGGTTGACAAAGAAAACGTAAATAGATAACTCAACAACGCCCACTTTATTAACTGCCGCATATTCCGTTATCCTTCCTTATTTTCATAAATAAAATGGGTAAATTTACTGTCTGGTCAGCGGTGTTTATGAATCCATACGCAGAACACGTAGAGATCAACCCGAATCGTTACACATTTTATACTAGACCTGCATTATTTTTCTAACCCACCCATGTAAATAAAAGTTCATTCGCACACTCAAAGACATGTGTTTTTGGGAAAGTTAGTGGCATACCCTTGTGATGCGTTGAAAAAATGAAGAAGCTGAGGCCCTATTACACGAAGAAAAGATTTATAACATTCTGTAGCATACCCGTTAAAAAGACGATCCATACTCAGCCCTTAAGATCGATAAACTGGTGGAAAGCACCAAATCTTCTCTCGGATGTGAGTGATATATACGTGAATACGGCTAAATACCCAGAAGTTTGCGCGGAGTGTAAAGCGAAAGCCACGTGGTTACTATAGGATGTCGATATTTAATTTACCACAGCTCCCACGTCATCCGCCTTCGGCAAAACCTGGATAAAGGGTCATGCCGCCGTCGACGAACAGGCTAACACCGGTGATGTAGTCGGCGTCGTCTGAGGCCAGCCAAGTCACGGTACGGGCGATATCTTCCGGCTCACCAATGCGCTTGTAGGGAACCAAATTCATCAGTTTGTTGTAGGCCTCGGGCGTTTCCCAAGCGGACTGGTTGATAGGGGTACGGATAGCGCCCGGTGCTACCGAGTTAACACGTATTCGATAAGGGGCAACCTCCTGGGCAATACTTTTGTTCAACATTTTGACCCCACCCTTGGATGCTGCGTAATTGACATGTCCCGCCCAGGGAATGACCTCGTGTACTGAGCTGATACCGATTATTTTGCCAGCGGCGCTCGAGATCTCTGGTACCACACCACGTCGTTTGAACTCACGGATTGCCTCACGTGCACAAAGGAACTGGCCAGTGAGATTGACATCGATAACCTTCTGCCATTGTGCTAAGGTCATCTTGTGGAAAGGTGCATCTTGTTGCAGTCCGGCATTGTTTACCAGAATATCGATGGTGCCGAAGTTATCAAACATCTGTGCGAACATTGCTTGCACCTGCGCTTCACTAGATACATCTGCTTGAATGGAAATGGATTTTCCGCCATTAGATCGAATCGTCTCCATGACTTCATGGGCAGCCTGTTTGTCACCGATAAAATTGATTACCACGTCGGCGCCTTCCTGAGCTAAGTAAACGGCTACACTTTTACCAATGCCGGAACTTGCGCCTGTTACGAGAGCCTTTTGTCCGCGCAACAGGTTGCGGTGCGGACAGTGGGGCATGACAACATTGGGAAGTTCATTGCTATCGTTCATTATGGGCTCCTGGTCGTCTCTGGTTTTGGTTGAGTCAGTCATGTTTATGTGGTTGCAGCAGTTTAGCCACCAGCCCGGTCCAACCGGTCTGGTGTGAGGCACCAACGCCACGTCCGGTATCTCCGTGGAAGTATTCATGGAACAAGATGTAGTCCCGGAAGTGGGGATCGTTCTGGAATTTGTCGTTGTCACCGTATACTGGGCGGCGTCCTTTTTCATCTTTGCGGAACAGTCGGGTGAGACGCAATGCCAATTCGTCTGCGACTCCATCAATCGAGAGGAAGTTTCCCGATCCGGTTGGACACTCGATCTTGAAATCTTCGCCGTAGTATTCGGCAAAGCGCCGTATCGAAGTTACCACCATATAATTAACCGGGAACCAAACTGGACCACGCCAGTTGGAATTGCCGCCGAATAGCCCGGACGCGGACTCCGCCGGCTGGTATTGTACACTCAACTGGTGGTGCATATAAGAAAACACGTAGGGTTGTTCAAAGTGCGCGCGCGACAATGAACGCACACCGTAATCGGACAAAAACTCAGTCTCGTCAAGCATGCGCCGCAGCAAGCTCTTCATGCGGTGGCGGCGCAGCAGGGACAATAAACGGCGGTTACCCCGGCCTGGCTCGTTCCAATGTGACACTAGCGCCGCCAAGTCAGGGCGGTAGTCGAGAAACCATTTCAGCCGCCGCGCAAAGTCCGGCAGTTTGTCTAGCAACTCGGGTTCCAGTATTTCCACCGCATATAGCGGGATCAATCCGACCATAGAGCGTACCTTGAGAGGCATCAATTTGCCGTCCGGAAAACGCAGCACGTCATAGAAAAACTGGTCATCCTCGTCCCATAGACCAATGCCTTGATCACCAATGTTGTTCATTGCTTCCGCGATATACAAAAAGTGCTCGAAGAACTTGGTTGCTATGTCCTCGTAAACCCGGTTGTGCTTCGCGAGTTCTAGCGCGATACGCATCAGATTCAGACAATACATTGCCATCCAACTGGTACCGTCGGCTTGGTTGATGTAACCGCCAGTGGGTAGAGGGGCGCTGCGATCGAAAACACTGATGTTGTCTAAACCAAGGAAGCCGCCTTGGAAAATATTGTGCCCCTCGGCGTCCTTACGGTTGACCCACCAGGTAAAATTAAGAATCAGTTTGTGTAAGGCTCGCTCCAGAAAATCTAGATCACCTTTACCGTTGTTGGCATCGCGCTCTGTCTTATACACTTCCCATACGGCCCAAGCGTGTACTGGCGGATTGACGTCGTCAAATGCCCATTCATAGGCGGGGATTTGTCCATTAGGGTGCATATACCGGACGCGAGTCATAAGAAGCAGCTGATTCTTGGCAAAATCCGGATCGACAATGGACAACGGAACGCAATGGAAGGCCAAATCCCAGACCGCGTACCAGGGGTATTCCCATTTGTCTGGCATAGAGATGATATCGGCGTTATTAAGGTGTTTCCATTGGCTGTTACGACCGTAGTGACGTTCGGACGACGGCGCGGGCATGGCCGGATCACCTTTCAACCATTGTCTTATGTCGTAGTAGTAGAACTGCTTGCTCCAGATCATACCCGCTAGCGCCTGCCGCTGAATCAACTTTGCGTCGTCATCCGCAAGATCCATCTGTAGTTCGGCATAAAATTCATCCGCCTCAGCGCGCCGAGCTTCCAATATCTGATTAAAATCATTGAACGGAAGGGCGTTCGGCTCCTTGGACAAGCGCACGCGAATTTCCACCTTGCCGAGGGCGAGAACTGTGCAGTTGAAATGACCGGTTGCCTTGGTACCGTTTTGCAGCGGATTGACAGCGTGGTGATTGCCGTGGATAACGTACTCGTGAAAGGCATCTTTGCTATGACCTGAGACCGGCAACCCATATAGGCGTGCTACATTGGTGTCATTGTCGCAGAATAATAAATCGGGATTAGCATCAAAATAGCAATAGTATTTTCCTAGCTCCTGGTGCTCAATGACAATGCAGTTCCTTCCATCAACAGAAAGAACCGGGCGGATGTTGTCGTAGCCCCAAGCCCAAGTGTTGCGGAACCACAGTTGTGGCATGATATGCAGCGGCGCGTCTTCGACGCCACGGTTGTGTGCTGTGACCAGCATGAGAATATCATCGACACTAGCCTTGGCATATTCCACGAACACATCGAAGTACCGATTGTCATCGAACACTCCGCTGTCCATCAACTCGAACTCAGGCGCATCTTTGCCACGTTGGCGATTCTCCTTCACTAGTTGGGTATAGGGAAATGCCTGCTGCGGATATTTATACAGCATCTTTAGATAGGAATGGCTTGGTGTGGCATCAAGGTAGTAATAGATTTCCTTGACGTCTTCGCCATGGTTGGCTTCGCTATTTGTCAGACCAAATAGGCGTTCTTTGAGAATCGGGTCATTGCCATTCCACAGCACTAAGCTCAGGCAAAGGAGCTGTTTAGTATCGCTGATACCAGCGATACCATCCTCACCCCAACGGTAGGCGCGACTACGTGCATGGTCGTGGCCGAATGAATCCCAAGCTTCACCGTGAGGACTGTAGTCTTCGCGTACCGTGCCCCACTGGCGTTCACTCAGATAAGGCCCCCAGCGACGCCAATCTTCAGTGTCATTCCTTTGTGCAAGTATGCGTTGCTTTTCTGCGCTGAGTTTTATATCAGTTCCCACGTACTCCTTGTTCAATGGCGCGCCCGGAGCGATTCGAACGCCCGACCCCTTGGTTCGTAGCCAAGTACTCTATCCAACTGAGCTACGGGCGCCGAAGTAGCTGATTAATTTTTTCTTAGAATTTTTCAAAAATTTCTGGATAAAATTATATCAGACTGGCAAACTGTGTACTATTTTTTATGTGTCGTAGAAAAGCCTTAACCAAGGAAGCAAACCTGAAGCTAGTATTTTCTTTGTATGGATAGACCAGAAAACAAGGGATGTGCAATGCCTAAAACTATTTTGATGTTGCTGCTTGCTGTTGTAAGCAGCGGTGCAGCAGCAGAGTGGATTAATGTTTCCACAGACGATAGCGGCTCTACTATCTACGCCGATCCTTCTACTATTCGCAAAGTGGGTAACCGGGTAAAAATGTGGGTTCTATTCGACTATAGGAAAGCTACGTTAGATGCGGGTGACAAAATCATGTCAAAAAAGAAACATGAAGAATATGACTGTAAAGCAAAACGAATTCGATTACTTTATATATCGAAACACTCTGGGAGATTTACTGAAGGTAAGGTGGTCTATCTCAACGATATACCTTACAACAAGTGGATGCCTGTCGTGCCTGGCAGCGTACTCGAAGATCTATGGAGATACGCGTGTAGGTAATGATGGTGAATGACGGCCACTAGTACAAAGCAGCCATTGGCAAGTGATAAACGTTGAATCTGGAAGCTTCAACGCTTGGTCGAGGCATTGGAGTTGACAAATTTGTTGAACGCTGCGTCGAGCGCGGGTAGGTGCACCTTGAGACGCGGATTGGCGCGGTAGGCATCAGCTAGCGACAATACAGTATCGCTAAATTCCTCATCGCCAGTTTGAAATAAGAGGATAATGCGTCCTTCTTTGTCTAGCTCATCGTCCCAGCGTGCTCGCACCACCGACCAGAACGGTGCGGTAGCTTTCCAATAATCAAGTCCTGGGCTGAAATTAAAGCCGGTAATACGCCGGTAGTTGTTGAAGCCAAACTCGCGTACCAGAACGATATCCTCTCCGTCTTCGCGCACGACCTTGGTATTGTCCTGCTCATGTGTCCAGCCCTGCGGTGTGATCGTGTGGCGATTCTCAACGTTGAGTAACTGGTAGTCGCTGCGCGTGGTGTACTCACGTCGTGGCAGCGGGCGCCAAGTACGCTCCGAGGTCCAAGTCGATACCCCGTAACGGTGATTCCAGCGGCCGCTGCCCGCGTAACGCGGTCCATCGTTGACCTCAAATACCAGTTGCGTCCAGGTACCTGGCACAGAGACTGGCTTTCGATGGTGAAGTTCAAAACGCTGGTTACCGACATAAACCCAATGAGAGGGCTGTTCGTAGATCCACTCCTGCCGCCAGTGTTTGATCGTCATGCCGTCCGTTCCGACTAGGATGTGTTGCATCGATATACTCGAGCCGCTATCATTCACCAATACCACTGTCTCGAATCCTCCGGAATGCTTAGGTTTTTTCCTTACGTAACCGGACCTAAGCACTACGGTCTCATTGAAGTTGAAGGTCACCTGGTACTTGCCGAGCATGGCAAGGATAGCTCGACGGTCACAGTCGAATGCAGGTTCGTTATGTGTACAGCCAGCAACGGGGAGTTCGACAGGTGGATAGCTGACGGCTTTATCGCTCTTTGCCATGTAGATCTTATCTGCACACGTGGTAAGCAGAGCGAATATCAACAGCAGGAATATAACTCGGGTAGTTTTAACAGTAACCTCTAGAAATAAAAAATCATTTAGGGAAAATGTATTGATGCCACCGACTAATGCCTTCTAAAGTGGTTCGGTGCGCCTGTTCGAAATCGGACGAGTCGTTGAGAAATCTCAATATTTACGAACAATGGCACAAAAAGATGTGGTGTAGGAAATATCAATGTCTATGTACCGTCGCGTCCTACTTCCAGACGCTAAGCATTAGTTTACGATTTGTACCCTTTATAGGCTATATACTGCTTTTGGATTATAGAAACAGGGACAAAAATTAATGCGCAATCCTATCAGACACAGCCACCGCCCCTAACTCATGCATCGAGTTTATCCATTCTGGATACTGCTCAAACGTTATCCCAGCAGACTCTGCTAACTCGGCGGCATCTATCCAATCCACGGCGCCATTAGCATCCTCGGTTAGAACAAGAGAACGCCCTTTTTTTGCAGAGGAAGATATAAGTAAATTTTCCATACCACCAATATGTGGGTTTTTATTACAATCACAAGTAGAAACAGAAATATTAAATAATTTGGTAACTTTTCAAAATGATACAGAGGGTAAAAGTACATCCTGCACAAACCTAGCTGCCGAATAGTGTTTGCAACACTCTAGTAATCTGTTCAGCGATTTCTTTAAAATTTTACTAACTTCCATTCCATTATTTAAGAATTCTAAGTAAAGTCAGCAGCTATCATGATCTACCACGCAAACGATCCTTTAACTGCCTCACTTCTTGATAAGTTAATCGTACAAATCTGTTACGGAATAAAAAGGATGGTTTATCCATCGATCATGTGTGGCCCATACCAATTCATTACTATCGGCATTGTTGTAAAACTCAACTTTCTTCACGCGTTTTGTTGCAAAATGCTCCTCCAAAAGCAAGTAAAGTAACAAACGCTCCGGGGAAAAGAAGATTGACTTTCATTGTACGTGGTTTTAAGTAATATCAGCATATTCGGAGAAGCAATGCATAACTGCATTGCCACCAGAATATCATTGAAATAGAGTTCATAAATGGATGCTTTTCCACGTTTTGCAAAATTCCTCATTACGTCGATATAAAAGTGCCCTTGTACATTATCAGAATGCACTGCAGTTCCACCAGTTCCTTTCCAGCCCATCATTTCCATGATACCAAAGCGAGTGATAGCCACCTTCATCTCTTCCAATTTGGTCACCTGTCCAATACGAATAGCCAATCCAGCATCCTGAACTTTTCTAAAGCGACTGGCTAGGTTTTTCGAAATTGCCTTGAACGCGTAGCCCAGTACTCATTAAAATTACCACAAAGACTTACACTCATAGTATGCGCATGGGAAAAACAGGGTTCCAGAGAAAATCCTGTAACACACCTGGTAATGGGCTATATAATGGATCCTGGCAAGGGATATCCAAACCTAATGAAAAACTAGGCAAAGAAAAAAAGATTTTGCAAATTTTCAGGGTAACGTAGTATTAAAGGGGTAATTTGCGATTGAGATGACTTAAATATAGACCACTTTGCCGGAGGATAGGGATTTACAATAACCAATCCGTCGATGTCAGCTCCTTGACGATGGATACATAATCTTTCTTCTCCAGTAGTAAAATAGGCCAACATCGGTTCAATGAAGTTACTGTCGAAATAAGGATTAGATGTATACAACTCAGCATTAAGCTTGTCCCAAGTTTCCTTACCAAATTTTCTTATAGGTGCCAAGACCTCCTTCTAAGGGATAAATTATCCAACCCCATTTTTTCGACAGCAACTTCATTTCTCCTCTGTATTGCTGCCATTGCCAGGACATTCAGCACCCACTGCACGTAAGCGCGTTCGCAGCAACTCGATCTCTTCCAGTAACTCCAGAGCAAGTGCTGCTCCAATGAGGTCAATGCCAATATCTCGTTGAAGACGTAAAGCCACGCGGGCACGGCTCAGGCTGATGCCGTTGAAGCGCCAGCACGTCGGTTCGCGACCCAGAGGATCCAACACGCCAACATTTACCAACTCGATAATCTGCTCAGCAGGAACGGTGCAGGCACGGCATAGATCATCCAGTGTCAGTTGGGTTTGCTCTTCTAGTATGCATATGTCAAGTTGTAGCAATGTATTTTCAGTCTTCATCTCCTACACTCCTAATTTGGTGCGTGGATTAAAATTCAATTCCTGCTTCATTTTTCGATAGAAGTCCTTGGCAGCTTCAGTATTAGCTGGCGGCAACGCTATTGCCACTATCACATAGCAATTACCGGGTGGATGACCAGGTAAACCCCGCCCCTTCAGCCTAAGCTTGCTCCCGGACAATGAGCCCTCTGGTATTTTGAGTTCTACAATTCCACCGAGCGTCGGAACCTTCACTGTTGCGCCTAGTGCTGCCTCCCAAGGCGCTACCGGCAAATTAAGATAGAGGTCCCTGCCATCTATTCTGTAAAGTGGATGTGCCTGAAATTCGATCTGGAGATACAGATCTCCCGCTTTGTTTTTTCCAACACCGGCACTGCCCTGTCCGCTGAGGCGAATGTGTTGACCTTCACGGATACCTTTCGGGATACTTACGTTAAGAATTCGTTCCCTAGTGGTGACATGACCTTGCGCGTCCATTACCGGAACTTGGAGGGCAATAGTCCGAGTTGCACCATGATAAGTGTCCTCTAGGTTAATGAGTACCTTGGCATGGTGGTCCTCGCCTCTGGCATTGAAGGTCGTGCGTCCAACCCCGCTCGTTTGAAAACTCCGCCCAAACAAGGATTCAAAGAAATCGCTATGCTCTGCCGCAGCGCTACCCGCTGAACCAGCGCTTCTGAATCCGAAACCAGTGTTCCAGTCAGGCGGTGGACGAAACTCCTGCCCTCCCTTCCAGTTGACTCCCAGTCGATCGTAAGCTACACGTTTCTCTTCATCCCTCAGCACTTCATAAGCCTCTCCTAACTCCTTAAAACGTGCCTCAGCATCAGATTCCTTGCTGACATCTGGATGATATTTCCGAGCAAGTTTCCGGTAGGAACGCTTAATCTCATCTTGGGTTGCGTCACGCGCGACTTCTATGATCTGATAATAGTCTTTGAATTGCATAGGTTTACCCTGTCCAGGGACTTCCCCCTATATATAAAACAGGTTGATCATGATAGTGACCTGAAGAGTCTGCCTGTAGGAACCTATCCCGCCCACAGCTGTACCAGAGTATAGCGCATGGCATGCTTTTCTATTCTGATGCAATAACCGTCAACCCGTATTTTCGTTTAGGCTGACCAATTTTTCAAAAAAAGTATGAAGCAATATGCTCGATACAAGGAGTATGTATAGTAGTAAGGACTTAGCGAAGGCTACCAATTCTAGATGGCTTAAACTTTAAAAATAGAATCCTCATTAAGCAACTCCGTTTGCGTCCCAGATCGTGGAAACGCCCTAGTAAATGCCCTATCAAATTCGGCTGTAGTTCTTGATGAACTACGAATACCAAAAACCTGCCATAGATGCGCACGAAGCTGGTTTGAACTAGTGTTACACGAACGATACGAGGTATATCATAGAGACTTCTAGATCGTACATATAAAAACACATTTCTGTTGATGGCCAATAAAATATGAACGCAACGCTGGCTGTTATTCTTGCCTTTGTAATTCTTATAAATGGATGGCTTCTTATGGCTGGGATAATGTATGGAATTGGGCGACTTCTTTTACTTGATCAGGAGGCCACGGGACTCATGCATTGGATTAATCATTCGCTTATGTTGGTGCTAAGCCCTGGATTTGGTGGCTTTTTGGCAACATATGTCACGCCGAAATTATTCAATAAGGTTAATGCCGACACTATTACAATCGGTATCATTGCTGTGACAATAACACTGGCGACCTTGATCAGTTTGGTATATTTGGTTTTTTTCCTGCAAGAAAAACCTGGCATTCCTGATATTGGTAAATTTGCATTATTTATAGTTCAAGTTTTTACTATTGTTATAGGAGCAAAAATTGGGAAACGATTGCATGTGTTAATTAATGCATAAAGCTATTTTAAAGATTCTTCTTGCCGTTGTAAGTAGTAGTGCGATGTCTTAGTAGATTTCTCATGGAGAGAATGGAGGTAAACATGGAAAACTCATATTTTATCGTTTTGCTTCTTATTTCGTTTAACGTATCAGCTTAAACAAAGCACCCCACGCATCCAAGGACTAACAGTATTGATCATTCGAAACCAGAGTATTTAATTTAGCAATGAAAGCAAATACTATTCATAATCTAGTCGTGTAGTGCTTTGATATTGTAAATTACTCTGTACCTAGATAAGCTAATAGAGCTCTGGCATCTTCTCCAAGCACTTTTTCCGTAGACACGCTGTTGTTGTCAACATTAATATTTACCCGATGACCACCTTAGCGTTGTTGGTTTCTTCTTTCAGCGTACCCGTACCAAGTCTCAGCACGCCACTTTGAGTTTGCCCTCACGAGGGGAAAGTTATCTGTTACGTTATCTATTTCCTCTTTTGCTTCCGCCAACATGTTATCAACCCAAAGCTGTCTTAACTCTCGGAATTCCTCACCCATGGACATTAACCAAGTATTTAAAGTTCTCTTGCTAATGCCGTGACTTTTGGCTATCTGTTCTAGCGTGCGATTCTGGAAAATACGATTTTTCGCATCTTCCAGAATAAGTTGCTTGCGGTCTATGGGAGTTAGGGTCATTGCCTATATGGAAACATGTATATATGATAATAGTATAAATGACATGGGCAGAACCCACATCAAGCCGATGATTGATTTCTACTGAGTGATCTGGATTTGTAAAGCTATGTTAACTATCCGATCCAGATTAGAAATAAAGACACGAATATAATTGCGACCATACCCCATGACCGCAATGGTAAGTCTTGACCTAGATCCAAAACCCCGGATGAAGTTCCAAAGGCAGCCCTGCATGTACGCAGTACAGGGGTCGTTCTCAGTTCTTCA